>JBBQIG010000410.1:0-5345 GCA_038324715.1 Anaerolineae bacterium
GAGCCGCAAAAAAATGCCATAGGGCACGAGCCAAAGCCATAAGGTACGCAGGGTGAACCGATTCCGATCATGGTTGAAAATGGGTAAAACTGGCGGAACTCGACAATCAAGATGCAAGCTTAAGCATGTGGGGTGGCTTTACAAATCGCCACAAAGAGTGTCACAGTGTTCGCCATTTGGGCAACTGCTCGCCTGATCAACTATTGCCGCGGAGACAGAGACGACGCATCCCATTCTACTTGATATCCCCACGCATAGGCGAACCGTATTCATATTTAGGGTGCATCATTTCTAGGGGTCACCAGAACTAGTTGTTGACAACTGAGGGCTTTGACAGGGTGGCAGCTAAAGATTAAACTGATCTATGTCAAGCTGTTGGGTTATCGACTCGTGACCGCTGATCAAAGTGTCCAAAACGGGTATCTAAAAAAAGGTGTGGGAAAGAAATGACTGTTGAACTGCTCAAAGAATTGTGTGAGGCACCGGGTATTCCTGGGCGTGAGGAGCGTTTGCGTGCAATTGTCCGCCGAGAGTTGAGCGGGCCAGTGGATGAAATGCGCGTGGATGCGCTGGGAAATCTAATTGCCGTAAAGCGCAATTCAGGTGCGCCAAAGGTTATGATTGCCGCCCACCTAGACGAGATCGGTTTTGTGGTTTCGCACATTGATAAAGAAAAGGGTTGGCTGCGGCTTGTCCCTTTGGGCGGTCATGACCCGCGCAATATGACAGCGCAGCGCGTTTTGGTCTCCACTGCCACTGGCGATCTGCCTGGTATTCTCTTTCCTGGCATCAAGCCGCCCCACATCTCTAGTGATGAAGACCGAAAGAAGCAACCTAAAGTCAGTGATTACTTTGTCGACTTGGGGCTGCCAGGTGCCGCTGTGCGTGAGCAAGTGGGCATTGGCGATATGGTGACATTGATGCGCGGCTTTACGGAGATTGGAGATTGCTATTCTTCCAAGGCCATCGATAATCGTTTGTCGGTCTACATCATGATTGAGGCAATTCGTCGTGTTCAGCAGAGTGGCTTTGAGATCTATGCTGTCGCCACTGTGCAAGAGGAGATCGGCTTGCGCGGGGCATTGACTAGCGCCTTTGGTGTCCATCCTGATGTGGGCATTGCGCTTGACACGACACTCGCTGTGGATATTCCGGGGGTTGCCGAGCATGAGCAAGTGACCAAATTGGGAGCTGGGACAGCGATTAAAATCTTTGACAGCTCAGCCATTTCCCATCCCAAGCTCACTGCCTATCTCCGCACGCTGGCAGATGCCCATGACATCAAGTGGCAACATGAGATTTTACCCCGTGGTGGCACCGATGCTGGTTCCATGCAGCGGGTTCATGCTGGCGTTGCCGTGGGCACAATCTCAACGCCCACCCGCTATATCCACAGTTCGGTGGAGATGGTGCACAAGGATGATGTGGAAGCTGGCATTGCACTCTTAGCCGCATTTCTCATTGAAGGCCATGCTGCGAATCTGGCGCTGGAATAAAGCACACGGTGTACCTGCTGCTAGGGCATGCGCATGAAATCATCACAGTTGGGTCTGGCCATCGCAGTTGCGCTTTGCGCGCTGCTTTGGTCTGCCCTTTGGGCAATGGCCCAATCTGCCCCAGCCGATCCTGCGCCCATAAATGAACCGATTGCTGCTGAGACGGTTGAAGCAAGTGCGCTCCAAGAAGCCAGGCTGCTGCTGACTTCGACCGTGGGCACCTCTGCCGAGGGTTGCGCCACCACCACCAATATCCAAGTACGGGTCAATACCCCTGTCTACTATTGCTATACTCTACATAATATTGGCACTGAGACACTGACGACGCATGATGTGCAAACCTCGCGTCGTGGTGTGATTAACCCGGCATTTCAGTCCTTGCCGCCAGGAGCAATCAATAACACCGTTGCGATTGGGTTGGTCATCACTGATGTCACAGATGTGGATGTGACCAACGCTGTGATATGGACGGCGCGCACTGATGCTGGCTCTGAGGTGAGAGTGGAAGGCATCAGCAGTCGCATTGACGTAGTGACGCCCACCATTGATGTTGTCATGACAGTGGGCCAAGACCGCACCACATGCTCTCCCACCCGATCTTTGAACATCCCTGCTGGGCAAAATGCCGCATTTTGTATCACGGTGCAGAATACAAGCGATGTTACCTTCACCAGTCACTCGTTAGTGGTTGGGGCCTCTTCGGGGATCAGCAGTACATTTGCCTACACATTAGCACCGGGCGCAAGCCTGGCTATTGTCCCCACCAATAAAGACGCACTAGGGATTACGGCTGGTTCTTTGGATAGATCAAATGTTCAAGAACTGGTGAGCAATGATGTTACATATACGGCCTTTGGGGCTAATGGTTTGAGTGCAACGGGCGTTTCTACTGCATCGGTGGATGTGGGCACTACGACTGTGCAATTTACCAAAACAGTCAGTACCGATGCTGATGATTGCAGTGGCACTTCAATCATTACCACCACCGTCGGCACACGAGTCTATTATTGCGCCACGATTGCAAATACAGGCGTATTCTCGTTAACCCGGCATCGTCTTGTGGAGGAGCATCTGAGCATTGACGTGCGCTTTGATTACGATTTGCTGCCAGGGCAAACGCTGAGAGTGACCAATGATTTTTTGGCACATAACAACTTGCCGATTGTTTTTGGCCCCTTTGAGCTAAATCCCATTTATGGCAATGTGGTAAACAATATCATGAACTATGCGGGGACTACGTCGAGTGGCTCTCAGGTGAGTATAAATTCTTCGACTTCGGCGCAGTATCAACCCACTGCCACACCGACCAGAACACGCCCACCAAGTTCTCCGCCAACTTCGACGCCCTTCCCTACCAATACACCCGTGGATACGCCGATTCCCCCCACGCCCACTGAGACTGCCACACCAACGTTTACGCCAGAGACGCCTAGCCCCACACCCACGCGCAGTTATGCCATCATGTCGCTAGAGACACCAACGCCGAATAGTCAACTGGCGAGTGTTCCGGCGGCGGCTCCCCCCCAAGATTTTTCGCAGCAACCCACGGTTGACCCTGCCCTGCCTGAAGTGCCATTGCCCGATCAACCGCAACTGCCTGGGCAAGAGTCGTCAGTGGCAACAGCAACCCAGATCGCCCTGGACGCGACTGCCACCGCAGCCATGCAACCCAATTCGCCACTGCCAGTCCCTGGCTTCGAAGGTCAAGATGGTAGTCAAGCGGAGTTGCCTGTTCTCCCTGGCTTTGAAACGACCAGCCCGCCCGGTGCTTTGCCCCCAGATAATGGGGCACCCGTTGTGCCAGGTTTTCCAGAAACACTCCCAACCGATAGCCTGACGGAGATACCCTCGCTGCCTCCTGATGGGACTGCTACAGAGTCTAGCACGGTAGTTTCCCCAGATTTTGCCACCGAGACCCCCAGTGCAAGTGGCAGCGAACCGTTTATTGCAACGGCTGTTGCAACGGAGACAGAAACACCCGAAGTGTTGGTGGTGGTGGTCACCAACACGCCTGACCCGGCTGTGGCATTGTTGCCAGATGGGCAACGTCCGGTTGTTCTGCCCACGCCCACCGCCACCGCAGACTTTGTCATGGCCGCGGCGCGCACCTTTGATGTGGCGGTGACAACGTTTGGCTGGCTCTGGTTTCTGGTGGGGTCATTGGTCTTTTTTGTCACTGCGGGAATTGTGGCAGGGCTTTTCTTTCGCCAATCTGAAGCGCATCGATATGATTTGCCCGAACCTGATTACTGGCTGGAGGAGGACCCGTCGTTGCATCGCCAGCACACCGTGCCTAATCCAAGGGGTAGTGCAGATGAGGATTGGCCGGCGGATCTACCATGAAGTCCATCGGGCTCATTCTGTTGACATTGGCGGCCTTTGCATGGCGGGTGCAGGGGCTGGCTTGGCAGAGTCTTTGGCGCGATGAAGTGGATGCTGTTCGCTTTGCAACACGTTACTTGCCAGAGACATTGGCGATGTTTGTCCAGCGTGAACAGAATGGGCCACTTTATTTTGTGGCATTGCGCCCGTGGTTTGATTTGATTGGTACGAGCGAATTCGCCTTGCGTTTCCCATCGGCAGCGGCAGGTGTGTTGGGGGTGCTGCTCACCTGGCAGGTGACACGCCGCCTGCTCCCGCTGGTTACATTTGGCTCTGCCCACACTTCTGCCCCTGCTTCTGGGCGCGCAGCCGAGTTGACCGCGTGGTTGGCTTCCCTCTTTATGGCAGTCAACCCTTATCAACTTTGGTATGGACAAGAGGGAAAAATGTATGCGATTCTTACCCTCTTGGTCTTGCTGGCAACCTGGTGGTGGCTAGAAGGAATCACCAGGGGTGGTTGGCGACCGTGGCTGGCTTACTTGATCACAGTCAGCCTTGCCATGTACACCCATCTGCTCTTGATTCTACTTTTTCCAGTACATTTCATCTGGTTTTGGCTGGCTTGGCCCCAAAGTCGCCACCATTGGCGCGGCTATGCGCTGGCATTGGCTGGGTTGACACTGCCCTATTTGCCCATGCTCTGGTGGCAGTGGGATCTGTTGACCGTTGATGTCGTGCGTACTGGCTTCACCTTTACGTCACCGATAGAGATGGCTCGCACCATTCTCTTCAACCACAGCCGCGGCTTTATGCCACCCACCGAACTGATGGGTGATCTGATGTGGCTGCTCCCCATCTTTTTCTTGGGCGCGGCTGGGGTGCTGTTAGGTGTCGGTGAATTGGCTGCAACCACTCATTTGAGGGATAATTTTGAGCAGACGCCTAGTGAAATTGCCACAGGTGAGTCTGATGAGCCAAATAAGCCGGATGAATCATGGGGCACGCTGCATGTGTCGGCTTGGCGGCGTTGGGCATTGGTCATCAGTTGGATACTTGTCCCCGCGCTTGGCATCTATGCATTGAGCCTGCGCCAACCTATCTTTACGGATCGCTATATCATTTGGATTGCACCTGCGCTGATGATGCTGATGGCGTTGGGGGTGGTGGTTGTACGTCGCTATGCCTTTTTCTTGGGGCGTCTTTTGGCTGCGGGATTGCTGGTCTATGTGGTCGGCTTTTGGCTCTATGCCGGTTGGCAGCAAAAGACAGATCCCACCAAATATGATCTGCGCGCGGGCGTGAATTATCTAGCGCAGCATCGCTCTGCAAATGACCTCTTGATCTTGCAGATCCCCTACATGGAATGGCCCTACCGGTACTATACTAGCGACTTTGGGGCGCGGCCTTTTGACGAAAGCGAGGCGCGGCTGCTGCCGTGGATAGGTGGGCTGTGGACGAATCAGGGATGGCCCGACGATGCAGCGCGGCTGGATGTGGCGCAGCAGATGGCCGAGAAAACGGCTGGCT
>JBBQIG010000411.1:0-5342 GCA_038324715.1 Anaerolineae bacterium
CGAAAAAATTCGGCAATCCAGCCAATAATTCCACCACGCGCATAGGCTGCATCCCAATCTGCATTGCGGAGTGAACCCCAGAACATGCGGATAAAATAAAAGTTGTTATGGCGGGACATAGGGCACCTGTTTGGTGGAATGAACAATATTTGAACACGCTGAGGTATTGGCGTACTCTTTATGACGAACTCACTCACAATCAAATACGCTGTACTACAGAATGTAGAACATTTGTTCTCAATTGTCAAGCCTCAATATGTTTCAAGGCGCGACGTCAATCCCTCGGAGCGTTAATCCCCCATGTCGTGGCTACTAGAGTTTTTATCAGATCTTTCTTTCTGGCTTAGAACTAATGAATTTTTTCGGTCAGGCTTTATTACGGGGATTGCACTGGGCGCTGTGGTTGCCGTTAGTTTGCGGACGCTCTTTATACTCCACTTTCATTGGAAAAAAGTTCGCCAATTCTTTGAACCAACTAAGAAACCGGGAAAAATGCCTGCGGAGTTAGGGCCAAGCCCTGCAAGCATGTCGCTTGGCTGTACGGGGAGAATTCTATTCGCCATAATCTTCACGGCGGTTGTAATTTTGGTGGTGTGGAGAAGCTTTCCAGAATCCTAGAACTAGAAGTGCTAGACAGCCAAGTCGCGCAGCCAAGCGCGATGGACGCGCCAACTGTCGCCCGCGGGATCCCAGCGTAACTCGTAGGTGTTGCCATCCACGGTCATAACCAGAAAGCAACGGATGCTTTTGCCCGCAACCCGTTCTTCCCATTGACGACCCACATCGTTGACATAGCGCGTGCGATCACGCCATAAGAAGGAGGTGGGACGGATTTGACCGTTGGCTAAGACCCGCACCAATACCTCAACTGCTTCATCGACCAATACTTCACTTGGCATAGTTATTTCCATTCATCCTTTTCAGCTTAGTTATCCCAGCCCTGTCGGTAGCCCAAGTACTGTTCGATGGTGGCAACAGCATCATCTAGGCTAGAGGTCATCATCAGCGTGCGGCGTAGGTGACTGGCACCGGGTAGATGGCGCACATACCAGCCAAGATGCTTGCGCATGGGCAGAAACTGATAGCGATCCAAATGTCCAAAACTTTCTTCATACATACGGGCATGATCGAGGGCAATGTGAAGGATGTCGTACCTGTCCTTGTACTGATCCTTATCCTGGTTCTTCTCCTGTGAGGGTGTGAGGTCGTGTTCAATTGGCTCTTGCTGCGCCGGGCTGTCCTCTTGTCGGAACACAAAGGGATTGCCATAGCTGGCGCGACCAATCAGCGCCCCGTCTACACCATAGCTGTCAATACGCTGGTAAGCATCATCCAGAGATGCCAAATCGCCGTTACCCAGGATCAACGTCCCCGAGCCTTGTGCAATCTCTGCGGCACAACCAATCTCATCCCAATTTGAGTCGCCGGAATAACCCTGCGTCAGCGTGCGCCCGTGGATGGTAATCGCAACCGGTTCGCTCTCCAACAACTGGGGTATCCACTCCTTCACCTGAGAAATTTCATAGCCGATACGCGTCTTGACACTGACCGGGATCGGACGGCGCTGCTGAAATGCGGCTGGCAGCTCTCTGTGGCGCGCCTCGATTTGTTCAACCAACCTTGCTGGCACATCTACACAATCGCGCACCGTTGCGCCATTCAGCCAGTCCTGCACCCCACGCTGGGTAGCGCGCACGATCTCCTGGGCGAGGCTGGGCGTGCGGATCAGACCTGCACCTGCACCGGCATGCGCAATGCTTTTGCTGGGGCAGCCCATGTTGATGTCGATGCCGTCGAAACCCAACTGGCAGAGCAGCATCGCCGTCTGATAAAAGTTCTGGGGATGACGACCATAGATCTGCGCGATGATGGGACGCTGGCTTTCATCATAGAGAAAGTCTTTGAGCAGCGCGCTCGCTCCTGCGCAGATGCCATCCACGCTGGTGAATTCCGTAAAGAGCAGCATGGGGTTGCCATGCTTCTTCTGGATATGACGAAAGGCATGATCTGTCACCCCGTTCATGGGCGAAAGCCCGATGATGGGGCGAGGCAGTGTTTCCCAAAAGTTAGTTGATTGCGACATGTTCATTATGATTAGCTTGCAATAGGTAGCTGTGCTGTAACCGTTTCCGATATCATTTGCAGCGCAGCCTGTGCGCTCAAGAGCTTATTGCCACTGCGATCCGCACCCCATACAAAGCGCTCACCGCGGCTATAGCCATCGCGCCCCACAACATGTACGTGTACCGTCCCCACAGGCTTCCCTGGCGAGCCGCCACCCGGCCCCGCTATCCCTGTGATAGAGACGGCGATATCGACTGCGTAGAGCCGTTGCGCGCCCAAAGCCATCTGCATTGCGGTGGCATAGCTCACCGCGCCATCTGTCTCCAGCGTCTCGCGGCGAACGCCCAAAATCTGCGCTTTGGCCTCATTTGAATAGGTAATGGCTCCCCCCATAAAATAGGTGGAACAGCCAGCGATTTCGGTGAGCAGATGACCCACCAGCCCGCCTGTGCAACTTTCGGCAGTGGCGCAACTCATTTGGGCAGCCAGGAGTTGCGTTCCAACCTCTTGCGCCAGCGCGGTTAACTCTTCATAGGTTGGAACAATCAACATGGACATGGATAGACTCCCCTTCAATCACCGCTCATTACCTCTTCAATCATTACTTCAATCATTACCTCGTCAATCATCCTGTCTTGAATCGGTAGTGTAGCCGCGATTTGGAGTTGAGACAAAAAAGCTCACCAAGTTCACAGATTCATGATTGAGGGAGTCGTTCACCCAGGAGCATCAAGCGTTTATCACCCTGGCGCGTAAAGATGACCACCCCTGGCTTGTTGCCGGAAGCAAGCTTGAGTCGCCCGCGCAAGCTCTCTGGTGCAAAGGGCGCACCACGTTTCTTGAGTTCGACGCGGCTGATGCCCAGAGCTTGAAGACGTGTCTGGAGAAGTTTTAGGTTAAAGGGGTGAATTTCGAGAATCTTGAAGCTTTGCACCAAAGGATGCGTGACTGTCGCATCACCGACCATATAGGCAATCATAGAGTCGAAGAGATGCGCGCCCAATTGCTCGCAGAGCGGCGCAAAAGTCCCTGCACGGATTACCGCGGGATCGGGTTCGTGCAACGTCATTCCAGCCGCCAATGGGCCTTGGGGAGGGGGTGTGGTGTCGGTGAGCATCCGCCAACCTGTGGCAGTATAGACGCTCGCCCAGATGGGGGCGCTTGCGAGTCCATCAAACCAGAGCACCGCTTCTTTGCACGTCCCTTCGTGGCTAATAAATTCTACGCCACAATTGGGCGGAATTTCGCTTTTATCAACCCCCGGCATCACTTTGACGCCCAGCGCAGGGATTTCGGCTTGCAGTCGCAGCAGTGCGCTAAGGGGTGGCTGAATTTGTTCCAAGCGATAGACTCGCTGTTCACCAATACGGCGCGCCGGGTCGGCAAAAGCCGCGGCGGCACTAGGCAAATGTCCCTCTGCCAATTCAAGCGTCCAGTCTGCCTGTCGAAAGAGCACTTGGCTTTCCAAACCCATCGCTTGCACATTGGCTTCTGCCAATCGCAGCCGTACCGGATCTGTTTCATAGGCGATTACGGGCCGGTATTGCGCCAGGGCGAGCGTATCACCACCAATCCCACAGCCTAGATCCAACACAGGCCCAGGAGGTGCATGTTGGTGCAGATGGGCAGCGCGGTGGGCGGCGATTGGGTAGGCGGTCGCTTGTTCCAGGGCAGCAGTGGTAAAAAAGAGGCGCTCTGCATCGGGAAATTTTGCACTTGCGCGGCGACGCAAACGGGCAAGCGCAACCAATGCCCCGGCTTGTTCTGGCGTAAAGCGACGGCGTAAGTGGGTAAGCTCGTGGAGTAACTGCTCATCATCCACCGCTACAAGTTGTGAGGCAGCGGCCCTGCCCTCCGCTGTCAGCAGAAAATCGACACTCTGGTCGTTGATGGCGTCAAGGTTGGCTTCAGGGTTAGGCATGAGTATGGGTCATAAGAGTGGCGGAGGGCATAGGCGATCTTCATCGAATGTAAGCTATGGATTGCAGCTATGGATTGGCAAGAATGTGTGGGCGCAGAAAGAAGCGATAGCGCCCACCAACACGGGTATATTCTCGAATGTACCCTTCTTGCGGGCCATTGAGGTTATCAATCTTCCAATAGAGCAGATTGCTCGGTGTGCGATATGGCCCGGCGGTGATGCGCGCAACATCATTGATGGCTAAGATGCCTGCTGTGGGCGGCTCATTCTCTTGAATAGGAACCGTTTGATAGACGCCTTCACCACTTCCTTGATAGCCTTCTACTAAAATAACTACATCGTTGACTGCCAGATGTGAAGGTAGACCACCAGGGACAATCTCACCATAATAGCTGCGGGTGGGGAGCGGTGCAAGCACGGTGGTGGGGTCATGGGCGGGAACTTGCACGAAGCCGGGGCGATAGACGCGCGTGGTGCCAACAAAATGCACCGTGTCTATCTTGGCCCACAGGCTTCCTGCTTCACGACTAAAACCAAGTAACTGAACAACTTCGCCAATTTCGAGATTGCGGTACACTTGGGCGTTGGGGAGGCGATGGGCATACAGCTTGCGCCAGACAATGGCCGTGCCTGCGCGTACATACGAAAGTTGCGGCCCTGCATAATCTCCGTGCATTCATTCTCCTTTACTACGTTTGAATAGTTCCTGAAACTGAACCAGATCCCAATCACAACGGTCGGTAAACCAGGCGACCACGCAGTTCATCTCCGATCCCTGTATCTTCGTGCATCGTAGATTACATACAGAATATCATACGATACAATATAATGATGACGTCTTGAGGTAGGAACAAGCAACGGTTAGATCGTTGGCTTTGTGTAGGGTAATTGGCTTGACGAATTTTGCGACCCCAATTAAGATGGGGACAACGTGTCGTCCACGCGGCTGTTGCGAGCTTGTCCGGAGCGTGAAACAGCTGTCTCATTCTCGAATCGAAGTAGTGAAATTTGGCGCTGGTATTCATACCTGATACGCGGTGATGGCACTTGATCCGATTTTCACGAATGAACGATTTGGGTTAAGATGAGGCTAGCACATTCTGCATCTGTGCAGGTTGCGAATTTAAGCCGTGAGGCAAAGACTAGCCACTTTTGTGATCTATTTAGCTGGTTTTAGGAAGGGAGTGTTATGAGCGTTCACCAAGAATCACTGGATAGGGCGAGACCGGTGGAGCGAGTGCAAGAACCGCCGAGTTTGGAGTATAATGCGGTGCGTAACGATTCGCTCACCATGTTTGGTGCCGCTATCGGTGGAGCCGTATTGGGGATGCTACTGACGCTGTTGGTGTTGGCCGTG
>JBBQIG010000412.1:0-5328 GCA_038324715.1 Anaerolineae bacterium
CACCCACACTAATTGCGCCCACACTGATTGCAACACTCATTGCAATCGTCAGTATGAGTGTGAGTGGATTCCCCAAAAGAACTTTGCGAGACATGGTTTTTGTCCTTTCGCTACTGCAAGAGCAGTACAACTTCAATGACACCCGTGCCTTCGTCCAATTCGCCCATTGCCTTGCCCAAGATTGAACCTGGGACAAATTCGCTGGCAAGCATGGCGTGACCAGGGATGCTGGATGTTGTTAGCATGTCACCACGGTGGATGGGGCCATTCTCCGCGCTCACCTTGACGGGCACGATGCCGATAATGCCAACGGGCAGCATATCCGTCACGCCGTTGTCTGGGAGGAATTTGCCGCCTCCCAAGAGAGCGGGGTCTGTAGAAAAGACGCCGATCACAGCCGTGGAATAGGCTGCGCTTGAGAGTTCCACGGCGCGATCCTGATCGGGGCGGATTACGAGGACGTCGCCGGGTTCGTATTGCCGGCGTGACCCAGTCGCATTTATGTATTCGGCAAAGTCAGCACCGCCTCCCGTAAAGGCACCATCGGCAGACACATTTCCTGTGTTTGAAATACGGAAACGCAAGTCGGTACATTCGCGATTGGTGCTGCCACCGAGTGGACTGGCACAGGCACGGAGGAAGTCGCCACCATTCTGTCCATTGCCTAGAACAAGCGAAGTACCCTTGGCTCCACCAGAGACGACGGAGAGCGAACCATAGTTTTCGTCGGTGCCATCCGTGCCGCCGGGGCCTTGATGGAGGCTAAAGACAACGGCTCCGCCCACCAATGAATGGGCATAGGGTGAACCTAACAGTTTTTGACGAGGCGTCAGTGTTTCACCATTGACTGTGATTTCCACCCAAAGGCGACGTGCAAAGATGCTAGGATCGGGTTCTTCATCCGCATTTAGACTGCTGGTCCCAATAGAAACGTCGAATAGCCCCTCGTCCACGAGAACATCGTTTTTGGTCTCGCTGTAAACTTTGTCACATCCTGAATCGCCCTCACCACCAGATGCACACGTCCAATAGTCAAAGACCATGTCGGCAGTGCCATTGATGGCGTTTCCCTCTGCATCGAGCAAGCGCCCCTGGATACCTGTTAGGCGGGGTAGACAAGCACTGAGAACCAACATGGCAAGCAAGTAGACCAATCTTCCGCGTTTGTTGTTGTGAAAGCTTAAAATAGCCCCTCAATGAGATTGCGGATTCAACGAGAATAGGGTTGTGCATTTGTTCCTCCTGTGTGATGAGAGTCGTACCTGGGATATGTTGGTCACAGAGCTTGTATAAAAATATTCACGCGCATAGACACAGACGGCAGAGATCTACAAGCTATCTGCACGGCTACTACTTAGCAAGGCTACTATGCAACATGCCAAGCTATCTACACGGAAAATATTGATCGACAAGATGTGGGCAGAGGTTCATTCCAGAACGTACAAAAGCCCGGATGGTTTGGATGGGTAGTTTTGAGTGGAGTGATGAAGTTCAAACCAATGCGCTGGTAGAAGGCATCTAGGTTTGTTACATTCGGTTGTACACTCTGTTCGCAACACGCTTATTATGCGGCAGAAGCGCGAGGATTGGTGTCTCACAATGGGGAGTTGATGTCTCACGATGCGGGTTGATGCGAGTTGATGAGGGTTCAAAATAGAGGCGTTTCATCTGCAACAATAAACTGCCTCGTCGCACTCAATATGACGAGGCAGTTTATTGTTCACTTCGCTGATACTTTCGCGTCGGGGAATTACAATCCCAAAGGCTATATCGGGCAGACGTAGGTTGTACAATCAGAATTTTGTACAAAGTCGAGCGTACTAATGCCCAACCACCTCTGCCGGAGAGCTGAACTGCTGATCTGCTTCTTCTACTTGTTCGGTGCTAACGGCAGACGCATTGTTGTCCCAACCATTGCGGACATAGGAAATCACTGCCGCTAGTTCTTCAGTGGTCAGATACTCTCCAAAATGGGGCATTCCTCCGCGTCCAGTAAGCACTACCTGTAAGACCGGAGTGGGATCCTCGGCAGTGACAAAGGGATTACCCGCCATTGGCTGGTAGCTCAAGGGAAACAAATGAACGGGGTCAGAAGACTGACGAGCATCATTAGATCGAACACCATTACGTCGAATAGCCGTAATGCTTGTGAAGGCTACTCTCATAGTTCTGATCGATCATCGTATCGCGATTATATTCGGGGCTATTTTTCACCTGTTCTTTGGTCATCTGAGTGTAGACCTTGGAGTTGTCCCAGTCTACTCGATCGACCCACTCTGGTGAGAAAAGTACCTGTCTGCCTGGAAGCCATTTCGACGTGTCGATTTCTAAATAGCGAATGTTCCAAGAGTGGTCATCCACAAAGAAATCCTCGACGCTACCGAGGCTGCCATCAGCCCCTTGGATGTTAAAGCCAGTGACCTCGCGCATACTTTGCAGGTGGCGCTCACCCTTAGGATAGACGGCTGCCTCTGCTTCATCTGGTACATCGGAGACACGTCGGCCAGTCGCAGGCGGCACAGGCGTTCCCATGGCTACGCCTGCTCCTATAGCTCCCATTCCCATGCCCAAAGTTCCGGGTGCTCCCCAATAGGTAGGCCATCCATAGTAGCTGTACAGGCTTGCTTCCTGTTCACGCCCAATCGGTCGGGTCAGATCAATGTCTGGGCTATCTCTCACTTGCTCTTTGGTGAGATCGACTGGTATCAACTTTTGCTCCCAGTTCGGCACGCCCATTTCGCTTTGTGCAATCAGCACACGTCGTCCCGTGAACCAGTTTCCGATATCGGCAACCATGTAACGGATGGTCCAATCCTTGGTGCTGAAGTAAAAATCATCTACCTCGCCAAGATTGTCATCCTTAGCATCCAACTTATATCCGATTAAACTGTTCGCTTTGCGTAGCATATTTATTCCTTTCTTCTTGCGCGAAATTCTCGCCAAGATTATCTAGGCAACGGATTCGTCTAGTGACCCACTGTTTCGGAACCTTCAACGGGGCAACGGGGTGCAGTAACGAAGCCTACCGCTAGCAAAGAGGTCCTCTTGTCAGGGGCGAGCACCTCTTTGCTGGCTGAATTTTGTTGCTAGTGGCAGTTAGTAGTAGTGGCAAAAAGAATTAAAGGCTAACGTTTGATCAGTTCGTCGCGTGTGACGTTGAGGTACACCTTGTCATCCACAAATGTTGCGATTTGATCTGGCATGATATAACGATCTGATGCAAAGAGACCTGAGCTGTCGAGCCGGATATAGCCAGTGCGCATCAGCTTTTCTTGCAACTCCTGTGGTACTTCACTCGGATTGATTGACTCAGCAATTGCGCCGATCAAAGAATCTCGACCAGGCGAATCTGCCGATGTTGCAGTTGCTGGTCCAGTTCCATGCGTGAGCTGGCTTTCAGTCGCCGCGCCAAAATGCACTTCATCCACCGTACCAATATGTTCGTTTTCTCTGTCATAGACATCCATGCCGTTGCGAACCTGGCTAAGGATGCTGTGGGATTGTGAACTGTATTGTGGGTTAACACCCATGATCTGCTCCTTTCGATCTGTTGTTTTAGAGAGTCCTATCCTTACTATCTTATGAGATATGTATAGAGAGTGTAATGTATATGGGAGCAGATCGGGTTACAGATGAGGATACACTTATTGGGGTGAACGAAGGCTAATGAGTGCGTCAGGCGACGTGCGATTTCATTTTGCCTATTTTTGGCAAGGGGCTTCCTGTGTAGAAATAGACGGCCTGGCTGCACTCGATGCAGCCAGGCCGTCTGGTCAACTTATAATCAACACGAATTGTCTTCGTGTGAAACAGGTGGTTCGCACACGGGAAGGTGTGCAAATGTGACCTGCATTATCGTCGAGGAATTACAATCCATAAGACGATATAGGGCAATAGCCCTGGTAATCCACCTGGGATTAGGAGCAGCAAAAATAGCAGGCGAATCCAAATTGGGTTGATGCCAAAGAATTCACCCACCCCTCCACATACGCCAGCAATGATGCCGTTTTGACGGCGCAATTTACTATCCACCATACGTTTTATCCTCCGCCTTTTGCTTCACTCTACAAGCTTTGCTCACCATAAATCGCTCTGGATGCCCACTTTCTGAGCATATCCTGTGCAGTCAATGTGCTGCATTCTTGTTAATCTCTACGTGAATTTGAGGAGAAAGTTGCATAATGTTGGTTCGCGCAGGCACTATCTCTTGCTGTCCACTCTTGCCACCCTGGGACTAGACTGGCAACTAGGCTGGTATGAGATTCGGCCATGCCTTGGCATAGTCCGCCAGGATTGCGTCCATAGTCGCATCCATTTGTTTGTCAACGACTTGGCGTGCAGGGTCAGCATCATACCAAGCCATCACTTCTTCGGCCCCGCGTACAAAGGGGATCGCTGCTGCGAAGTCGGGGACGAGCCGCTTGAGCTTGCTGTTGTCGAAGATCACACTGTGCGCTTTGTCGCCGATTAAACCTGCGCCCCAGTTGGGATCATAGGTGTTAATGACATCGGAGGGTACATGCACGAGCTTGGGGTTGGGGACGCCCGCGGCTTCAGCACAGATCTGGTAAATTTGGTTCCAGGAAAGCAGTTCGTCGGAGGTAATGTGGATGGATTCGCCAATGGCATGGTTGTTGCCCAGCAGGGGGACAAAGCCTTTGGCAAAGTCGCGGTGGTGGGTTAGCACCCAAAGCGAGGTGCCATCCCCGTGGACGACAACAGGCTTACCATCGCGCATACGCTGAATCGCCGTAAAGCCGCCGTTGAAGGGGAGCATGGTGCGGTCATAGGTGTGAGAAGGGCGAATGATGGTGAAAGGGAATCCTTCTTCCCGATAGGCGCGCACTAGCATCTCTTCACAGGCGATTTTATTGCGCGAATACTCCCAGAAGGGATTGGCGAGTAAGGTAGATTCAGTGATGGGCAGCCCACTGATCGGCTTCTGATAGGCCGATGCGGAACTGATGAAGAGGTACTGCTTGGTGCGTCCACGGAAAAGCTCCAGGTCGGTGGCAATGTGCTCTGGCGTGAAGGCGATCCAGTTGACCACGGCATCGAAGGTTAAGTCACCCAAGGCAGCACGCGTAGAAGAGAGATCGCGAATGTCGCCATTGAGGAGGTGCAAATTGGAGGGGACGGGCCGATCCGTTTGGCCGCGGTTGAGTAGATAAAGCTCAATGCCGCAATCTACAGCAAGTTGGGAGCAGGCAGAACTGATCTTGCCCGTGCCACCAATGAAGAGGACGCGCATGGAAGAGTCTCCTTAAATTTGGTTGATTATATTTTGGCTGGTGAAATTCGATTAATATGCGTCAATTCGCCATTGTG
>JBBQIG010000413.1:0-5314 GCA_038324715.1 Anaerolineae bacterium
TACTCAACCCTTGACTGACGGCTCTACAATCGAGCGCGAGAAAGTTTCTTTTCCCGTGCAGACGATTTCAACTGAATCCGTGGCGGCTGAAGAGGTTGTTCCAACGCCGCTGCAGGCGGATTCTGTGTGGAAGCCTTACAGCGCCGAAGATGATAGCTATTGCTGGATGTGTGGTGGTGCGGTTGGGAAGCGTCACTGTAAGATTCAGTGCTTGGCGTGCGGATTTATGCGTGATTGCAGCGATCCGTAGGGGTACTCAGATGTGGATC
The DNA here is from genome assembly GCA_038324715.1 of Anaerolineae bacterium. Classification (GTDB taxonomy): domain Bacteria; phylum Chloroflexota; class Anaerolineae; order Caldilineales; family Caldilineaceae; genus QEUY01. The sequence goes on from JBBQIG010000413.1 coordinate 270, forward strand.
GAATTTCGTAGATTTAGAAGTTACGCAGTTCATCACTATAGTGGTGTAACCTTCCTCGGAGCTTGAAGCTCCAAGGAAGGGATATACCTCAACTGCGTAAATCTTATAGATTGCCGAACTGCCTTTAGGGTTGATTGCTTAAAGGTGCGTGATGGCTTAAAGAACCATAGCGGCAGTTGGAAAATTAGAGGCGATACGCCATGCACATTTTTGATGTAGACACGGCGCAGAAACGTATTCTGCGCCGTGCTGCTTGGGATGAGTTTGCCGTTCCAGACTCCTTGCTGGATCGGATTGAAGCAACCTTTGGTGAACGAATCGCGCCAGATGAGGTGGTGCGGCGGATTCTGCGCGATGTACGCGAGCGCGGAGATGCTGCGGTTTTGTCGTGGACACAAAAAATTGATGGTGTGCAAGGGCCGCTGGTGGTGGATGCTGCGGCGATTCGTGCTGCATACGATCAGGTTGCGCCGGAGATTGTGGACGCCTTGCGACTTGCCGCGAAGCGGATCGATACCTATCATCGACGCCAACCGAAGATTAGCTGGATTCACAATGATGAAGAGGGGACGGTGGGGCAACTTGTTCGTCCCATTGAGCGCGTGGGGATTTACATCCCTGGTGGCACAGCCCCGTTGCCTAGCTCATTGTTAATGACCGCTATTCCCGCGCGGGTGGCGGGTGTGGGTCACTTAACCATTATTTCGCCCCCACAGCGTGACACGGGATTGCCCCATGCCACGACGCTGATTGCCGCAGACATTGCCCAAGTGGATGCTGTCTATGTGGCTGGTGGCGCACAGGCAATTGGTGCATTGGCCTTTGGCACGGAGTCAATTCCAGCGGTGGACAAGATTTGTGGTCCAGGCAATCTTTTCACCACACTCGCCAAACGCCAGGTCTTTGGGCTGGTGGGTATTGATGGATTGCCAGGGCCGACCGAGACGATGGTCATTGCCGACGAGAGCGCAGATCCTGAATTAGCGGCGGCAGATCTGTTGGCGCAAGCTGAACATGATGTGTTGGCTTCGGCAATTCTGCTGACCCCCAGCCGCAGTATGGCTGAACGGGTGCAAGCTGCGGTGATGTCGCAGCTTGAGACGTTGGAGCGTGCCGAGATGACGGCGGTAGCACTGACGCGCAATAGCGGGATTGTGGTGACAGAATCGCTGCCTCAAGCATTTGAGCTTGCCAATCGCTATGCGCCGGAACATCTTTGCTTGTTGGTGCAAGACCCTTGGAATTATGTAGGAATGGTGCGAAATGCCGGGGGAATTTTCTTGGGCGAGCGCAGTTTTGAAGTGCTGGGTGATTATGTGGCAGGGCCGAGTCATGTGATGCCGACGGGGGGAACTGCCCGTTTTGCCAGCCCTATCAATGTCTTTGACTTTGTGAAGTTGATCAGTGTGATTGGGCTGAATGAGCAGGCGCTGCAAGCGATTGGCCCCGCGGCGGAGATATTGGCGCGTGCGGAAGGCTTAACTGCTCATGCCGCAGCCGTGGCGCGGCGGCTTCAGCCCGGCTCTTAGGGGAGAATCAGAGATTATGGCTGACTTGACTACACGCTTTGATGCGCGCACCCTGTTGCGCCCAGAGCTTGCCGATTTGGAAGAATATACACCCATCCAGCCCTTTGAGGTGTTGAGCCGACGGTTGGGAATTCCTGTCGATCAGTTGGTGAAGTTGGATGCCAATGAGAATCCTTATGGCCCTGTGCCTGCGGTGATGGAGGCGTTGGCGGAGTATAACTTCTATCATATCTATCCCGATCCAGCGCAGACAGAATTGCGTGAGGCACTGAGTGACTTTGCCGGCGTACCTGCCGAACACATTTTGACGAGTCACGGTGCTGATGAACTTCTCGACTATTTGTGCCGCGTCTTTCTGCTCGTGGGTGATGCCATTGTCAATTGCCCGCCTACCTTTGGCATGTATTCCTTTGATGCTGGTTTGGTTGGGGCTGAAGTGCTCGAGGTGTGGCGGCGACCTGATTACAGCATTGATGTAGATGCAATTGAGGCGCTCTTTCAGGGCGCTCCCGATGTGGGGAAGAAGATTAAACTGCTCTTTCTCACATCGCCCAACAATCCTACTGGCAATCTGCTGCCCGATGGGGATCTACAGCGGCTTTTGGCGTTGCCTGTGATGGTGGTGCTTGACGAAGCCTATGTGGAGTTTGCCGATGCCCCTTCGCGTGCAAAGTGGGTGTTGAAATATGAGAATTTGGTGGTGCTGCGTACCTTTAGCAAGGCGGCAGGTATCGCTGGGTTGCGCTTGGGCTATGGTATCTTCCCAACCTGGCTGATCACGGAGTTGTGGAAATTTAAGCAGCCCTACAATGTGAATGTGGCAGCGAGTGTGGCAGGGGTGGCAAGTTTGCGTCATGTTGAGCAATTGTACGCAGTGGTGGATAAGATAAAGGCTGAACGTCAACGGCTCTTTGCTGCGCTGCAAAGCATTGACTTTTTGCGCCCCTATCCCTCTCAATCCAACTTTATCCTCTGCGATGTGATTGGGCAGGAAGGGAAGACGCTCAAGCAAAAGTTGGAAGTGCAGGGGATCTTGGTGCGCCATTACAACAAACCTGGGCTGGAGAATTGCATCCGTATTTCGGTGGGCAGACCAGAGCAGACCGATCGGGTGATTGCGGCGTTGCAGTCATTATCCTAGAAGAGTTTGCCGCTTGTGCGTGAGTCTAAACTCACGCACAAGTTTGTCTAGCGGGTCTTGCGATTCATCCTTATAAGTTGTCTTCACAGTTCCCCTTCAACAGTAGCCAATAGTGTCAGCCATTTGATGCTTTCATGATGCCAAAAGGTAAGGAGTAGTGCGTGTTTGATATTTTGATTCGTGGTGGCGAGATCATCGACGGTAGCCGAGCGCGGCGCTTTCAAGGTGACGTTGGGATTCAGGACGAGAAGATCAAGGCAATTGGTGATTTGCAGGGCATTGATGCCCATGTCGTCATTGATGCCACGGGCAAAATTGTGGCCCCTGGATTTGTGGATGTACACAATCACTCGGATGCGTGGCTGCTGAAGACCCCCCATATTACGTCTAAGACCATGCAGGGTTTTACGACAGAAGTCATTATGGCGGATGGCATCTCCTATGCACCCCTTAGCTCGCGTAACTCGTATGAATGGATCACCTATCTGCGGGCGCTTAATGCGTTGCGCTTTGAGGAATATACGGGCTGGCTAACGATTGAGGAGTATATGAAGGGGCTGGACCGCAAGAATGTGCAGAACAGCATTCCGCACGTGCCCTATGCCAATGTGCGTGCGCTGGCGGCTGGGTGGGGTCGGGCGGTTCCTGACGATTATCAGATGCGGCAGATTGTGGCTGAAGTTGAGACAGGCATGGCGGCGGGCGCTGTAGGCTTGTCAACAGGCATGGACTATATTGTGCAGTGGTTTTCCAGCACGGATGAATTGGTGGATGCGTGTGCGCCGCTGGTGGCACAACAAGGGCTATATGTTACCCACATGCGCTATAAGCGCGGGACGATGCGCGCGCTGAAAGAGGCTGTGGAGATAGGTCGGCGTGCGGGTATACCCGTGCATATTTCGCACTTGAAAGGAACCTCGCCTGAAGCCAGCGAGGAAATACTCAACTATATTGACAATGTAGCGCGCAATGAGGTGGAATTCTCATTTGACGTCTACCCTTACCTGCCTGGCTCGACTATGCTGAATTATTGGCTGCCTTATGAAGCGTATGAACAGGGGCCATTGGGTGTGCTGGCGCATTTGAAACGGCCTGAAATACGGGCGCAGATGGAAGAAAATTTGCGTCATGTGCGGCTGGATATGACCCACATCGCTTGGCTTCCAGGCAAGGAGAATAGTCATCATCAGGGCAAAATGTTGGCAGACTATGTTGCCGAAGTGGGGAAATCTCCGGGTGAAGCGCTGTGTGACCTGTTGATCGAGGAGAATTTAGGTGTGCTGCTGGTGATGCACATGGGCGATGATGAGTTGATTGCTCCCTTCCTGGCGCATGACTGCTATGTGATGGGTAGCGATGGCATCTACCATGAGGATGGCGTTATCCATCCTCGCCAATACGGTTCTGGAGCGCGATTATTGGGGCCTGCCGTGCGTAAGGGGTGGGTGACTTTGGAAGATGCGGTTTATAAAATGAGTGGTCATCCCGCGCAGCGCTTTGGCTTGACTGAGCGTGGAGAGATCCGTGAAGGCTATTGGGCTGATATTGTGGTATTTGACGCCGATGTGGTTGAGGATAAGGCAACCTATGCGAATCCTCACCAATATGCAGTGGGTGTGGAGCAGGTCTTGGTGAATGGCGTACGCGTGATTGAGGATGGTGCACCGGTTACAGAGTTGCCTGCTGTGCTGCCCGGTCGCTCGTTGCGCTTTAAGCAGAAGTGAGGTCGATGATGCGACAGGCAAGGGTGGAGCGCGCGACGCGCGAGACTTCGATTGTGCTGAGTCTCAATGTGGATGGCAGTGGGCGTGCAGAGATTGATACCAGCGTGGGCTTTTTGGATCATATGCTGACCTTATTGGCGGGTCATGGTCTCTTTGATCTGGAAGTAGAGGCCAAAGGAGATTTGCATATTGACGAGCACCATACGGCTGAAGATACCATGATCTGCTTGGGCAAGGCCTTGGATCAGGCGCTTGGCGACCGCACGGGGATTGTGCGTACAGCCCACTCCTATGTACCGATGGACGAGAGCCTTGCGCTGGTGGCTGTGGATCTGAGTGGGCGGCCCTATTGCGTCTTTCAAGCTGAGTTTGTTACGCCTCGGCTGGGCACGCTGGGTACGGATTTGATCTTTCATCTCTTTGAGACGTTGGCAATTCACGCACATATGAATCTACATGCCCAGGTGCTCTATGGGCGCAACGATCATCATAAAGTGGAAGCACTTTTTAAGGGGCTGGCACGTGCCTTGGATGCAGCAACGCAAATTGATCCGCGCCGCCAAGGTGTGCCGAGTACCAAAGGCACAGTAACGAGTTAGGCGAATTTCAGGAAATAATGATCCTGTTTAAGTGGTAGAAAGTGGACGAATC
>JBBQIG010000414.1:0-5309 GCA_038324715.1 Anaerolineae bacterium
TCCTGAAACAAACTTTCAACCCCAGCCTCAACCAGTCCACCTGTCAACAGAGTCCGCTCCACTGGATAGGGCGCTTTTCCTGTGAGAAAAAGTTCTTCAATATTATTCACCAACGGCGAAAAGAAATTCGCCAGGGTGGCACGTGCAGGTGGCATTGGCAGATACATCTGTGTCGAAAAGGGCTCTGCTTGTCCAGACAAAGTCGCCGCAAAATTGAAATCTTGCACCAACCCATTGAGCAAGATCATGCTGCAACGCAAGCCATCCACATGCTCATAGACATAGGCAATCGGCTCCTTCACAATCTCTTTCATCTCATCCAGTGTAGGATAGATATTGTTAAAACCAGGGCGCGATGGTGTCAGCGTGTGACTGCGGCTCAACGCGGCTTCAAACAATTCCCGCGACCAAACACCTTCATGATGAGCCTCCCAAAACTGCTCGCCCTTATAGGCCTGTACCCAGCGCACACCTTGCTCACCACCAGGGCGACGCTCCACCATGCACTGCGTCGTCTCCAATGCATGATAATCATAGCTGTCGACACCCCCATAGGCTACACAAAGTGCCTCGGTAGGTTGTGCGCCATCAGGAAATTCAACCGAGGGAATACGCCACGTAACTGGCAATGACGATCCCGCCATCAGCGCAAAACCCATGCGATCTGCGACATCAACCATCTCCTTCGCCCACTCCCACTTCCACGACAAATGTTTGTCATTGAAGATCGGGGCCGTCTTGCCTGTCGTCCGGTAGACAGCCTCAATCTGCTTGAACATCTCATAGCGCGGCCAAAGCCGCTGACCTTTTTCATTCTTGGGGTAATCCCCATGTTCAGCAATTAGCAGTACACCATCCACTGCCAGGTCATTTCCACCCAGCGTGAGTGCATCGGCAATGGTCTTGAAAGATTGCATCGTCGGGAAACGTTTCACCCGATCCCCACTCAAGTCAGTCTCTGGAATCTGATCCACATAAAGCGACACAACATCCATCTCTGGGCGGTGGTGACGTCCATTCCAGCCATACCCATCAAGGAAGCGGTCAACAATATGTTGAGCGTGGGAAAATTTACGATACTCCGTCACAATTGCCGCAATCTTGGGCCTTTTGCTCATCATCGATCCTTACTAGCGAGTTGCGATTGATAGGTTGATCAAACCAGCGGATGTTGGCACAAAACCACATCCGGCGTAAAATTGTTCCACTTCTGGAAGATAGTCTACATGCACCCACTCCAAACCATTACACCGAGCTATCTCTACTGCGAATCGCACCAGTTTGGTACCAATCCCCTTTTTCCGCCAGGTTGGATGCACCGTTGGATCCAACAAGAAGCCATGCACTTCACCATCCCAGGCTAGCTTAACAAAGCCAATCAGATCACCCTCGAGCGTAAACGCGCCGACATAGCTCAAGCAAACAGCCAGCGTCCGCGAAAAATCCCAAAGCTGATGTCCAGGCCAAGATTCCGCAAAGAGGGCGTTCAATGTTGCATTGTCAAGCGGGGGTTGTACCTTGTAGGTGATGCCCAGGGCATGATCAGTGAGAGCAGCCATATCCATAATTGCTTGGAAATTCCTCCGTTCACAACTATACTAAAGAGTGTCCAACCTCAGCAACCACGACAATTGTGGCATCTCTTCCCCTGAGTCGGAAGTTCAAGTGAAGGTTATGGTGGCAGAGAACATACCTTGCATCTCCCCCAGGTACAATCACGTAACTATACACACACAAATCACACCCACAATCCCATAAGGCAGAAGAGGCTATTCATGATCATTGACGCTCACATGCATTACGCTGACGACGACCCAGAGTTTTTGGCGTTGCTAGCGGAGTACGACTTCAAGTATCTCAACATCTGCGTAGTCCCAGAACTCGATATCGACTGGCGAGCACAAGCCAACCTCTACCGCTCAATGACTGATGCCCACCCACATCGATTTGCATGGTGCACCAGTTTCTCCCTCCCCGACTTCATCGATCAAACTTGGCACGATCAGACTATAGCGCAGTTAGATGCTGACTTTGCTGCCGGAGCAATCGCCTGCAAAGTCTGGAAAAATGTGGGCATGGAGCTACGAAAGCCAGATGGCTCATTTGTCATGCCCGACGATCCGATCTTTGACCCCATCTATGAACATGTCGCAGCCGCCAATCGCACACTGCTCACCCACATTGCCGAACCGTTGGCCTGTTGGCAACCGCTCAATAGCGAGAACCCGCACTATAACTACTACAGCAAAAATCCCGAATGGCACATGTTTAATCGGCCCGACTACCCCGCGCATCAACAATTGATCGATGCACGCGACCACCTCGTCGCCAAGCATCCAAAGTTGCGCGTGGTCGGCGCACACTTAGGCAGTCTAGAATATGATGTCGATGAGGTAGCTGCACGACTTGACCGCTACCCCAACTTTGCCGTGGATATTTCTGCACGCCTGGTAGATCTTGTTGTTCAGCCAAGTGATAAGGTGCGTGACTTCTTCATTCGGTACGCCGATCGCATTCTATTTGGCACAGATGTTGTCATGCGCCAACGACCTTCTGCCATGAAACCAGACGACCGCAAAGCAGCCCTAGATCAACTGCGAACCATGTATGCCACCCACTTTGCCTACTTCGAGCAAGATGGGGAAGTGACCGTACGCGACCGGACTACGACTGCGCTAAATCTTCCATCCGACATTCTGGAGCAATTCTACATCCGCTCGGCGCAAGCCTGGTATCCTGGGCTGTAACCTACTCAGTAAGCCCCGCCGTCATCGTGTGCAATCCCAACAGCACATATTCAGGACGTGCATAGCCCTGCTCTTGAAGCTGGCAAGCAACTTCTTTGATCACCGAAGCACCCGCTGTGCGATACCAGCCAGCGGGTGCGTGTGCCATCCACTCGCCCAATGCGCGGCTAGCTTCGTCCAACTTTTCATGTGCAAATGTTTCTTCAATTGCCTGCAAACCCGCCTGCAAACCTGGGGTAACAGCTTCACCTCGACGGTGTAGTCGCGATAACTGGCGGCGTGCATGGGCAATGGTTTGGGCATAGGTCGTCCCAGGCTGGCTACGTATGGCGCGTGCCAGTTGAATATAGCCCCGCTCATTGCCCACAATGCGCGCCACTGCCAATGCCAATTCTGCACACATCGATTCGTCGTCACATGCAGACAACCTTGCTAACAAAGTAGGCAACGCTTCACCCACACCCAATCTTCCCAACGCCGTGGCATATGCCAAGCTCAAGCCATCATCTTGTTCCGCTTCTAGACGATCCAATAATTCAGGGATCGCCTCCATATCCCCCAAAGTTCCCAGGGCACGTGCGCTGTAACCCTGCACTGATCGATAAGGAGAATTGAGCGCCGCGCGCAAAGGCGGCACTGCATCTTTTGCGCCCATCTTCCCAATTGCCCAGGCAGCCACAACGCTCAGCGCAGGTGACTTGCCCTGCAACACCTGCACTAATGCGTCCGTTAATCGAGGATCTGCTGGCATTCGTGCAATGGCAAGAATCGCCTCAAAGCGCACATTAAATCGCGGATCTGCCAAGGAATCCAACAATTCATCTACCGTCAGGCGACTGCCAATCTGCCCCATCCTGTCGGTAATCGCAACAGCATCCGCCTCATCTTTGGCTCGATAGAAGCGAATCATCGAACCCATTGCCAGAATTGGATTACCTCGCAAAAAGATGCCCGCAAATTGCGTTGTCGAAAGTGGACTATCACCATGCACCCCGCGGAACAACAGGCTCGCACCGATGGGCAGCAGAATGGCAGCCACAAAGAGTGGTGCATAGGGATTTAGCGCAATACCCAGGAATTCGCCTGTCAGTCCACGCGCAGCATCCAGAATACCGCCGCCCAAGAACTGGCTACCCCCAGTCACCAATCCTGCCCAAGCAAAATAAACCGCCATATAATCCAGCCTCATGCGCGGAGGGACAATGCTCACATAAAGAAGCCGTCCCGCGCCAATGCCCCACCCCAGTGTCGCAACTCCCTGGAAAAACGAGACGGCTAGTGCAAGTGGCAGTGTAAACGCGTTCATCCGTGGCACCACCCACCACAGGACAGGCGACAGCACAAGCATCCATGCACCCACCTGCATCACTGGTTTACTGCCAAAGCGATCCGCTGCCCACCCCCACAAATAACTAGAGAGCAACATTCCCAGCAGGCTACCCATCTGCAGTTGCACAACACTAGCCGAACTGAGACCCCCGTACTCCTCCATAAATAGCGGCAGAAAGGCCGCCAAAGGCACAGTTCCCACCGTAACCAACCCCAAACCCAGCAAATAACGCCGAAAATCGCTATCTTTCACGGCGTCGGCAAGGTTACGTTGCTTTTCACCCTCTTGCAGAGCACCGCCAGGGATGTAAAGTGATGCCCACACCGACAGATATCCAAAGAATGCGCCAATCGCGAAGAGCAGCAAAAATCCTGTGGATCCCTGGAAGGTATCCAAAAGCTGACCTGCCACCCATACCGCCACAAAGCCAGTCAGTGCCGTAAAAATATTGCTCATGGCGGAATACTTGCCACGCACCGAATTTGGCACAAATTCCTGTGCCCACGGAATATAGGCAGTCTCTTCAATCGTTCGCACCACAGCAAAGATCGCCACGACAATAGCGATGTACCAAAAACCAGCTCGTGTGCCATAGACGTTGTAGACCCACGGCGTAACAAGCAGCAAGAGCGTCATCGTCTTGCGCCCTGCATAGAAAATGACAAAGACACGCTTATAGCCATAGCGCGCCGTGAAGGGTGCAACGATTGGCGCAAGGATAGCCGATAGAGGAACCAGCGCAAGCACAAAACCAATTTCAGTCTTGGTGAGACCCAGCGTATTGAGAAAGAGGACAAAGACCGAGCCAAAAAAGGTAAACTGAGAAAAGACCTGATTAAAGGAGTTGCAAGCGACACTCCACGGCAACCCGCGCAGTTTCTCTACAGTCGTCGGTTCATTTTGCATGGAGCGTCAGTCTCGGCTGGTCAATCTGGGGAAGCATACAAATAGCAGGGGTAGACCACATCTTTCAGGATCATAATTCAGCGGCACCGCCAGCGATTCGCGGTGCCGCTGATTCAATCACAATATGCGAGCAAAAATCAATTGACCTACAACCTGGGTTTCAGGAAGGCTCTTAACGCATCGTTGTGCGCACGCGCTCTGCAACCCCTGCTGCATCCAGACCATAATATTGATAAAGCTGATAAGGAGCAGCGATAGCCGCATACTCATCTGGAGGAAAACCAATCCGCACCAGTTGGGTACCACTCACCCGCGCATCCACCATT
>JBBQIG010000415.1:0-5279 GCA_038324715.1 Anaerolineae bacterium
ACCTGTCACCTACCAGTTGCTCAACGCTGTTGGTATCCACGCGGGCAGACGTCCGGTGGGTTTTTCATGGAAATTGTAGGGTAATTGTAGAGTGTAAGATCAGAGATGGTTGAGTAAAAGTTGAGTAAGAACAGTAAGCAGGGCTATATCAGTGCATATTCTCACATGCACCCTATACATACGATGCTTTGCTTCTGTTAGTTCCTCTTATCTCCGACCAATCACGCGGCTATGGTACAATAGCCCATACTGGCGCACTGGCTGACAAGAATTGCCAGGATCACCGCCAGCCTAGTAGGGTATCAGAGGAAGGCTATGGGGCAAAGTTTGCGGGAGGAATTGGGGAGGATCATGGGAACCGATTTGGAAGTGCTTGCCGAGAAAGTCCACCGCCGCCACCTGACTGCTCCCCTGCTGCTCATGCTGGCAAGTCATTCGCCGCTTACATTTGTGGCAGGTCAATTGCTTTATGCGCTGGAACCCTTGGGCTTGCTCTTGGGTTGGGAGGGGGCACATCGTTGGGCAGCACTACTCAGTGCACCCGATGCCAGCACTCGGCTCACCACCCTCTTCTCGCAACCTTCAAAGACTTCACCCTCTTCGTTCACGCAGGTTGAATAAACGCGACTATGTATTGGAACCGATCTGCTGCCGATATTGCTACGGCTTGGCAAATTGAAATTGAGGGTACGCTAGAAACAGGGGCAACCGCCGTTCTTTTAGGGGGAGCACCCTCTGCGTTTGGAACTCCTCTCGTCACAATCTTGAGCCAACAGAGAGCCAGCATGCAACGCAGCGATGTTGCGACTCCGCTCTTAATCACAGGAGGCACGAGCACAGCCTGGGTAGCCTTGCTCTTGGCTCCCCAGCCGCATAGCGGCCCCATTGCTCCCCCACCGGCGGTAATTTATGGAGGCGCAGACGCAGCCACCTATTTGGCACTTGTCGGGATAACCGTTGCATCGGTCACGGCACCAGACGCCACGAAACCGGCGATTCCCCATGAACTGGTGGGGCAAGTTGCGCCCCGTTTGCAACCCGGTGCCGCCACGGCTTGGGAAACATTGCCTTTTGTCGAGGTGGGTGAACTTCCAACCCCATCCTTAGCGGTATCAGCAACTACATCGGATCCAACTGGCGATTGGATCGCTTGGGGTGTGATGCTGTTGGCCTTCTGTCTTGTTCTTTCCGCCCTCTTGATCTAGCAACAGGTGAGTTAGCCTAGCCTCATGCCTTTCGCCCGCGCCCTGCGTCTCAACGTTTTCGTCCTCCTGATCATTGTCGGGGGGCTTTTCCTTTTGGGCCTCGACCGCTTCGTCGAGTTTCCTTTGCTACGCAGCACAGCGCGACTGGTCTATGAGTGGGGGGTATTGCTCAGTGCCTTTGCTTTGCTGTTGGGAGCGATCAATATAACCGCGGTGCATGTGCGCCGCATCTTGGCGGGCAATCCAGGCTGGCAGCAGAGCTTGGTACTCGTGGTGGCGCTGGCAGTTGTCTTCGTGACAGGGCTTTTCAGCATCACGGGGGTGCGTAGCCCGTTGGTAGAGTTGCTTTTCGATACTATTATTGCCCCAGGCCAAGCCACCCTTTTTGCGCTATTGGCTTTTTTCATGGTCGCGGCAGCCTACCGCTATCTACGCATTGGTCGCCCAGGTGGTATCTGGCTGTTGGCAGGGGTGTTGCTCGTCTTTGCGGCACAAATGCCCATTGCCCATGCCCTGCTGCCCAATGCACTGACGAGTCTCGTCGGCTGGGTGGTGGATGTTCCTGCCATGGCAGCCCTGCGCGGTGCGCTGTTAGGCAGCAGTTTTGCTCTGGTCATCGTTGCGATTCGTTTCTTACTGACGCATCGTTGAACAAGCCATTGCTGAACGAGACATTATTGAGAAATCATGAAATGAAGATCGAAACTACTGCTAGTCCATTGCTAATTCATTGCTAAACACCATGATGCACCTGTTTATGTCATCCTCATACATTGCTCACGCACAGGCACAACTAGCCTAACCATGTCGATCACGCGTTGTCCCCACTGTGGCACTGCCAACCGCGCAGGTTCTAATTTCTGCAACGGCTGTGGTACAGATCTGCGCGATTCATCGCCGCCACCGCGTGATGAGACGCCCACGCCAGATGAACTGAATTCAACAAACCCATCGACAGAGTCAGGCAGTCAACCATCGGTTCACGTCTTCGACACGCCGCCCGAGATCCCGTCAAATCCCCACGCAGATTCACCGGCAACAGAGCCGACAACCGAATCGGCAACCCAGCAATCGGCAAGTCTACCAACAGACTCGTCGGACGAAGATGACTTTGCCGACCAACCCTGGCTGCGACTGGAATTTGTCACCGATGACGATGAAGACTCTACCGGCGATGCCGAAGATCTGACTTTTGATGAATCAGGGCGTTTGGTGACAGCCGTACAGGGATTGCTTGCGCCCATTCGCGTTGCCACCAATATTGCAGACAACGCGCCCGTCCCGCCCATCCGTGCAGTCCCCACAGTAGAGAGCGTAAACAATGACGAATTACGCCTCATCCGAGGATTGATGGCGGAGCCGCCCACGCTGGTGAACTATCAGGTGCGCCCTGCACAACGCCGCCCGCGCTCGCTGCGAATCCACTGGCTCTTTGCATTGCTGGGTTTGGCAGTAGGATTGCCGGCTTTCCTGCTTTTGGCTGGGCCTGTGGGGCGACCCTACATCTGGCCGGGTGTAGAAGATGCTTATATCACCATTCAAGGCGTGGCCTCAAATTCGCTCGTCGTGGTCTACTGGGCCTATGACCCGGCAACATCGGGCGAACTCAACCTTGCCATGCAACCCGTTATGCGCCACCTCTTACAGCGTCGCGCCCGCATCGCCGTGATCACCACCATACCCGGTGGCATTGCCACTGCTGAACGGCTGATTGCCCAAGTGCGCGCTGACCCGGGTTCGGATAATCTGTCGTTGGCAGCAGACTTGGGCCAACCCATCACCTATGCCTTTTTACCTGGGGGAGCCGCGTCACTGCCACTCTTTGCGCGTGATCCAACCACTGCCCTCCTGGAGAACATTCTGCTCTTCCCGCCCGAACAACGCCAAGAACTCGTGCAACGCCCCGCCTTGGTCATTGCCGCGGCTGCACAAGCGGAGGATGTGCAAAATTGGCTAGAACAGGTTCAACCGCTGGATTTCACCCCGGTCGTCGCCGTTACGACTGCCGGAGCCGACCCCATTCTGCGGCCCTATCTAGACAGCAACCAGCTATTTGGGTTGGTCAGCGGCTTTGATGGAGCCTATGCCTATCGCCAGTTGCTGCAACCCTTTACTGCGCCAGAAGATACACTTGCACTCCTGCGCCAAATCGTCTTGCAAAACTGGGGGCATGTTGCGTTGCTAACCGCCATTGCCCTGGGCAACCTCGCCGCGCTACTCAGCCGAGAAACGACTCCCTAGCATGGACTATATCAGCCGCGAACTGTTTGTGACCGTGGCCTTTTGGGGCAGTTTGCTCATGACGCTCATCATCTTCAGCGGCATCGTCGGTGATCATGCCCTGGCGCGATTTGGGCAGCATCTCCTCGTCGGAGCCAGCGTAGGCTATCTGGGCGTGCTGGCAATCCAGCATGTGCTGCGCCCGCGCCTCATCACGCCACTAATCGCCGATCCCACAGGCGACCCCTTGCGCTGGGTTCCACTCGTCTTGGGCATTCTCCTCATCATTGCAGGGCTGGATCGGAGCTTTCGCACAAAGCACACCCACGCGCCGCCCCGGTGGCGACGAACATTACATGGCCTGGGACGTATTCCGGTAGCGTTGCTCTTGGCAGTGGGTTTAAGTGCGACACTCTTTGGTGCCCTACAAGGAACCCTGTTCCCGCAGTTCTGGCGCGCCGCACAAATCGCCTTTGACCCCAACGTTTCCGTGCCCATTTTTCTGGCTGGCGTCTTGACACTCCTACTGACCACTGCCACCCTGCTCTATCTCTATGTAGACCCAACTCGCTATTTAGCCGAACAACCTACTTATGTCAGACGCTTGCTGGTTGGCTGGCTATGGCTGGGGCAACGTGCGATTTGGCTGGCGGCAGGAATCATTTTTGCTCGACTGATGGCGTCGCGCTTGAGCTTGCTCATTGCGCGCATTGACTATCTGCTGCTCACCTTTTCTGCCACCCCCTTTTGGCGCTGGTGGGATGGACGCTTGCCATGATCTCACACATTCCCGTTCCTGAACCGCTGCGCCAACAGCCACCCCTCTCCATTGAAAGCAGCACCCTGCTGGCGATGGGGATTGATAGTCGTTATGGCCGCGCCTGTCTTCTTGAAAATATTGGGGGCGTTTACCGGCTGGCTGCGTGGCTCACGCTTCCACGCCAGGGAGAGCGTCACTTAAGCGATCAAGTTGCCAACCTCTGCCGCCAGTTGGGCAGTCGCTTGGGTCGCCGCCTGTGGGATGAACAGAATCACATGCCGCTGCTCTCCAGCAGTGATCCCACTCGCTATCCACCTCTTGCACAACTCGTGCTCACCCTCAGCCCGCGCCCCCCGTTGCGTGTCTGGCTGGCAGGTCTCACCCCCACCTACAGCGTTGAAGCAGCACGCCTTGCGGTGATGGGCAGTGCCGCGCAAGTCGTGGGGCAAAGCCACCTGACCGTCGAGACCAACGTCGAGCAATTAAGCCAGGACTTGCTCCAGCAACGCCCCGATGTCGTGGTCTTGGTGGGTGGCTATGACACGCAATCCACAGAAACCCACCGGCCTCTGCACAGGTTGAGCGCACTGCTTGCCGGAGCCTTGCAACGCGTACCACGCCGCAACCGTCCCGCACTCTTCTATGCGGGCAATCACTGGGCAACGACAGAAGTTCAACTGATTTTGCAGGGGGCAGATGCCATTGTTGCGCCCATTGCCAATGTCATGCCCAATGCCAGCCTTGTGCGCCAAGATGCGCTAGCGCATGCACTGGATGAATATCATTGGCGGCTCTGCCGGCGCATTGATGGCTTCCAGACCCTAGAACGTTGGCACACCAGCCCCGCGCCCATGACCACCATCGAAGACAACTTTGTACGCCTGGCACAGACCTGGATGGCGCTCCACAATCAACCCGAGCTCTATGCCCTCTATTGTGGCGAACGGTGGCTGCATGTATGGGCAACTGAATCACAAGCAGAGGTGGCACTTGCCTACAGCGACCTCGATGCAGGTCAACTCTTTCCGCCTGGTTGGCCTGCGTTGGGGCTTGTCAGCGGCCCCTGGTCAGAGCGATTCCCGCTACCCCCCACT
>JBBQIG010000416.1:0-5256 GCA_038324715.1 Anaerolineae bacterium
CGGGCTGCATGAGTTGGCTGAAGGCAGCCTCAGCCTCCGCTTGACGCCAGTTGGCGGTGATACGACTCGCCATGGCGTTGTCCATGATCTCCTTGAAGGTCACACGGAAGGGGAATGCCAGCAATTCTTCTGCGCCATAGACATCGGGGCGACCGCCGACGGTGCCGCCGATGAGACCGAGTTGGACGCCACTGTCGCGGCTACACAAGTACTGCACCCACTCAAAGGCTTCTGTGGGATTCTCAGATGTAGAGGTGACACATTGAGCATCGACTTCGAAGTCTGATCCACCCACACCGGCAGGGCCGACAGGGTTAGGCGCAGCCATCCATTCGAAGGTATCACCGATGGCAGTACCTGCGACAGAGAGCCACGTGCCAGACTCAACAGTGCCGAGCACGCCGCTGACCCACATCTCGCTGACGCTACCTGTCATTTGCTCGGGCAACGGGCCGACCTGGTGCGTGTGGAAGACATCATAGATGTACTGCATGGACTGGCGAGCCGGATCTTCCATGAGCTGGAACTCGGTGCCGTCCTCGCTGAGCAATTCACCACCAAAGGCGCGGGTCAGGGTAACAAATTGCTTCCACCAGCTTTCAACACCGGGCACAAAACCGAACTGCGAGGTGCGGTCGCCTTCGCTCTTGGTGAGGGCGATTGCAAGGTCCATGTGTTGCTCTTGGGTCCAGCCTGATTCTGGTACGGGCAAGCCTTCGGCTTCAATCATGGTCTGGTTGTAGTAAAGGACTGCCAGACCTGGGTGAGCCTTGAAGGGGAGACCGAGCAGATTGCCTTCCAAAGTAATGGCATTGAGACAGCCTTCGTACCACTGGCTCAAGTCAACATTTTCAGATGCAACAAGGTCACTAATGGAAGCGACCTGACCCTGTGAGTAGGCGAATTGAATGGTCGCGCCACCCAATGCGCTCCAAATGACATCACCGAGGGTGCCGCCAGCCAACATCGTGGAAACCTTGGCTGCGAATTCTCCACCTGGGAAGGATTCCCTTACGATTTCGATGTTGGGATTTTCCTCCATGAACTTAGGTGTTTGCATGTCATACAGGGTATCTTCCTGTTGACCAATGCGGGCATGGTGACGGATGGTAACTCTTTCGCCAGAAGGAGCGGCTGCGCCACCTTCAGCGGTTTCACCAGCAGGGGCGGCTGCGGGTGTAGCACAAGCAGCCATTGCTAAACCGGCTGCGCTGAACGAGGCGACGCGCAAAAATTCACGACGTGAAAGATGCTTTGGAGTAGACATTGTTTATCCTCAAGCTAGATAGGTTTTTGTGTTTTATGGAACTTGGGAACAGAAATGAGATTGCTGGATGGTTTACGCACAGGTGGGAGCGTGGCATAGACAGAAATCGGTCGGCCAACAACCTGCTTCGCAAAGACGTTTTACTAGTATGCTTTTGGCGTTTCTTTGTTATGTCATTATGGTAACATAGGCCTGAACCAGTGTCAATTTTCCACTAAAGTAGGTTTTTTCGTTACAGATCACCTTGATCTTTGTGTCGGGCGCTCACCCTACCAATTGCGTGCTTCTTCCAAACTTGCTACAATCGCTCCCTTGTAAGCCACAAGCAACTTTTGTTTTAGCGTGGTTGTTCGCCTTGCGGATGAATAATTTCTTTCCTGCATCATTATGTTTCGCAACTTAGGTATCTTGACTCCATGTATATGAAGTATATGAATCCCAGCAAGATTGCTGTTGCTGCTGACTCTGTTGATCGCCCGACGATGACCCTGGACCGGCTGGCGAGCTATCTCCTTCCCACCTCGATTGTCTATTTGGCAATACCCCATCTGATCTTTTATCTGGGTTGGCTGCGATGGCCGTGGGCGCTTGTGGCAACGGCCATTATTTGTGTGGGATTGGCAATTGCAACGCGAGTTTCCTTGCGTTCTGTCGACTTGCGTTCTGCAACAGAGGAAGCCCCGGGGGGTGAGATTGTTTCGAGTGACAAACCAAGCAATCCAACCGATGCTACACGCGATGTTGCCGGTACCGATCAAGTTCAAGATGACAACGCCCCACCCTTTGTCTTTACACGTCACCATGCACTGATGATTGGCGCAGTCTGTTTATTTTGGCTGGCAATTTCGGGGATTGGTGGCTTTGTGCGCCAAGACTACGACTGGGAGAAGCACAACGCCATTATCAACAGTCTGATTGTGAAGCCGTGGCCCACGGTTTATGAGGTCTATCAGGAAAAAATTCCGCTGGTCTATTACATTGCCTATTACTTGCCTGCGGCATTGGTGGGCAAAGTAGGGGGCTGGTTTTGGGCAAACCAGGCACTTTTTGTCTGGAGTTATGTGGGTGTTTATATTGCACTGACTTGGTTTTGTATCTTGGTTCGTCGCGTCTCCTACTCTGTCTTAGCAATCTTTGTCATGTTTTCTGGGCTGGATCTGATTGGCAAGGCACTCGCTCCCCATGGTGGCTTGGCAAATGCTGGTGCGAGCAATTGGCGACACATTGATTCGTGGGCTGGAATTTTTCAGTATAGTTCAAACTCTACGCAGCTTTTTTGGGTGCCACATCAGGCGCTTGCGGGGTGGGTATTGGCGGGGTTGATCCTCTATTGCGTGGTGCTGGTGCGGCGGCGTGATCTCATCTTGTTGCCATTGGGCTTGAGTACCTTCTGGTCGCCCTTTATCACCCTCGGCATGATTTCCTATTTAGTGATTGACTTTTTGATCGACCTGGCTCCCTTGGCGCGGCGTATTCGGCAGATGATTTCGCTGCCCAATATTGTCGGAGTTACTGCCGTTGGCATCACCGCCTTCTACTTTTCTGCGAAGGCATATGAGGGTTCACCCATTATGGTCATAGATATGTTCAGTGGCTTGAACCTTAGCCATTACAATGGGCCAATCTACAGCGCACTTCTCTACCTTGCATTCTTTTGTCTTCTAGAGTTCGGACTCTATGCAATCATCCTCTATCGCAGCGGCGCGGTACAAGATGAACGTTGGCGCTGGATGCTTGATATTACGGTGCTAACGCTTTGCGTGTTGCCCTGGTTTCGGCTGGGGGTTTATAACGATTTGGTAATGCGTGCGTCAATCCCGGCGCTTTTTGTGTTGGCTGTGCTTGTGACGCGTGCTGTGCATGACTCCTCGCTCGAGAAGCAAACGCGCCGGGCATTGGTTGTTCTGCTGCTGATTGGAGCCTACACACCCGCAACAGAGATGGCACGCCATTTCTATCGCATGGCGATCTACCCGCCGCCTCTCCTGGATGAGACGCAAGCGCCAGGGGACATTCTTGAATATTTTCGGACACAGGCGTTTTTCTTTAGCCAATATTCAGGCAGCCTTGAGTCTCCTTTCTTTCAGTTTGCAGCCAAGCCTCCCCCTGTGATGGATGACGGTAGAACTGGTGTGGATGATCATGACTATGTCTTGTATGGCAAGCAGATCTATTTGCCGCGCGATCAAGTGGAGTTAGCGGCAGAGGTTGCCGCCGGATCCACTGTTACCATGCCGCTAGAACTTCACTTTTATGGGCCATTGATCCGCAGAGCCTATAAGCCGACTCTACAGTTGGCGAATGATGAGATTACACTGTGGCGCGCTGACGAGTGGCCTAATCTTCCGCCGCCTAGAGATCCATTTGCGATGACGATCTGGACGGACACGGTCACAATCACGGTGCCACTAACCGCTACCCCAGGTCTTTATGAGGTAGCGGTGGGCTTCTATGATACCAATACCAGTGAGTACCTGCCCCCGCACTCTGTGCCAGAGGGTTTGCCGCTGGAAGAACTTGTGCCAGTCGGTTCGATTGAGGTTGTGCGGCGTGACTAGAGTGGGGGCAGAGGCAGAATGTATTTTTGCGTCTAGAACTTGTCTTTGTTGAGGTGCTTTTCGTGTTAATGATCAATGGCTGCGCCGTCGTCGGGGTGAAAAAGCCCTGGATGACGACGAGGTTCACCCAGTTGCATTGCCACTGCCTCATCATCCAGTTCAATGCCCAGCCCTGGGGCAGTGGGCAGGGGCAGATAGCCATCTTGCATGACAAATGGCGTGCGTAAATAGCCTTCGCCAAGATTGACCTGCTCTTGGGCCAAAAAGTTGGGAATGGCTGCGTCCAGTTGCAGACAGGCTGCTAATGAGACTGGGCCTAGCGGACAGTGGGGAGCCATGGCTGCATAGTATGCTTCTGCCATGCCTGCAATCATTCTACATTCAAAGATGCCGCCGGCATGGGAAAGATCGGGTTGGATTACAGAGGCTGCACCCACCTCTAGAAGCTTGCGAAAATCCCATTTTGTGTAAAGCCGTTCGCCTGCGGCAATGGGGATATGGGTTTTGCGCGCCAGCTCTGCCATGACTTCAAGGTTTTGGCTTTGGACAATCTCTTCATAGAACATCGGGGAATAGGGTTCTAATTCTTTAATGAGGATGCCCGCAGTTTGGGGGCTGATGGCCCCGTGAAAGTCCACGCCAATATCAATCTCATTGCCTACGGCACTGCGTAGAGCTTCCATCCGTTCCACCACCTCATCCACAAACCCAACTGTCTCGATAATACGAGCTGGACGTGATCCTTTGAGCACTGTCTTAAGCGCAATAAAGCCCTGGGCTACTAGCTCGCGTCCATGCGTTGCAAGTGCTTCGGGGGTGTCGCCGCGCGCGTGGGCATAGAGCTTGATGCGATCGCGCAGGGGGCCGCCTAGAAGCTGATAGACAGGAACTCCTGCGGCTTTACCTGCGAGGTCCCACAGGGCATGTTCAACACCAGAGAGGGCACTGGTGAGCAGCGGCCCTCCGCGATAGAAGGCATGTTTGTAGATAGACTGCCAATGGTGGACTACACGTGTGGGGTCTTTGCCAATCAGGGTTGGTTCGATCTCGCGAATGGCAGTAACAATTGTGTGGGCGCGATTCTCTAGCGTTGGCTCGCCTAGCCCCACTAGCCCTTCGTCGGTGTGGATTTTGAGAAAGACCCAGCGGGGCTTGACGATGATCGTTTCTAATCTTGTAATACGCACCCGTAGGTCTATCCTTTCACGGCACCTGCAGCCAGACCACCGACCACGTAGCGCTGGGCAAGGATATAGAGAAGTACAACTGGTGCCATGGCAATGAGCGCACCCGCCATCATTGGGCCAATCATATAGTAATCGGTGCGATAGAAGTTGCTTAACCCGACGGAGATCATGCGATGCGCTTCGTCTTGGGTCAAGATTAAGGCAAAGATAAACTCATTCCAGACGTTGTTGAAGATAAAGATAG
>JBBQIG010000417.1:0-5252 GCA_038324715.1 Anaerolineae bacterium
ATGGGCATTGTGCTGGACATGGGCATCATGCCATACATAGGCATCGTGCCGGACATGGGCATCATACTGTTCATGTGAGCGAGCATCTGGTCCATCATCGCACCCATATCGGCTATAGGCATCGTGGCGCTCATCACGTCACTGCCCATCATTCCATGCCCCATCATACTGTTCGGGGTGGGCGTAGCATCCTCTTCTTGGGCCAAGGGGGCAGCTTCGAGAGGGAGGAATCGGCTCACTGCAAGGCTGCCAATGGTCACCAAGAGTAGGATAGTCACCACAACAAGCGTTCGAGTGGTTCTACTTTGGGAGTGCATTTCTTTTCGCATAGTTTTTTCTCCGTGATTTAGACTTCGTTTTGAACTAGCCATAGCTGTCGATCACTATTACCGTAGCATTACTATAGCGGGAAAGCCTGTAGCTCTTCTGCGCCCTATTGCGCGCATAGAGGAGGCACAATTGCCTATTGCGGCTTGCTCAAAGTTCTGATAGCACAATGATTAACAGTCATCTTCCATCGGACTCAGCAACTGGAAGCGCCTGGTATAGATCAAGCCTTTCGGCTCTTTGCTTGATACCCAGGAGCATCTTTCGTTCCATGTAGAATTGGAGGCCATGCGCAATTTTGCCGCCACTTGAGGCAATCGCCGATGGCGCACCCGAGTTGCGGCTGCGAAGTAGCAAGCGCGTTGTCTGATCCGCTTGTGGTTCTAGCACAAACTGCCATGTGGAGCTTGAATTGCAGTCCACCGGCGTCCCTTCCATGCCAAAGCAGCCAGCCAAAGCACGGTTTGGCTCGACCACCTGAACGTAAAGCCCTGGGCCTGGATTCAGGGCAAAATCCTTGGGAGTAAAGCGGATAAAGTCACCGAGTTGCTGGGTTTGCCATTCGAGTCGAATCTCGTCGCTGTTTTGAACATGCAGGCGCATCAGCCAGTTTTCTACCCAAAGATAGCTATACATTCCGCCTCGATCAACGCCCAACTGAACAAGCCAGGGCCAAATTGCTTCTGGAGGGGCTTGAATTGTGATCGCCTTGGTGGCAACAAAGGCGGGATTTGCAATTAAGTCATCGCCTGGCAATGTTCGTTGAACCTCTTCATCTGTTGCGCCCCAATGGCTGATCCAAGGCCAGAGGAGCAGGAAGTAGAGGGCAATGCCGAGTATGAGACCGCCAGCTAGCCAACGGAAGATCCTCCACCCCGAAAGGCGGAACTGTCGGACGCGGGGTTTCATCGGGCTGATCGTGGCAGGTTGTGTGAGAGTTGTCATGCTGTTTCTCCCTATTTATCGACTGAAGCCCACTGGACTCAACTTCGCATGGAGCATGTTTTGCTCTTCGTGCCATAGCCAAAAGTGCAGAGCCACCAAGAGTAGGTTGGGAATGCCATAGAAGAACCAGAAAGGAATTAAAAGCAGATTGAAGATCAAGCCAGCCAATTGGCCGACTTGTGCGCGCAGGGGTTGCGTGCTGAGCATCAACACCCCAGCAACTATTTCTAGGAGCACCAACAGAAATACAAGTGGGGCTAGGTTGGGAATCACCCATTGGGTCCAGAGAAGTTGATATAAAGGCCATGCCATATCATCGACAGCGGCGTAAAGTGCCTGCTGCTGCGTCATCAAATAGCCGTGAATGAGAGGCCCGCCAAGTAGGTAAAAAAGGCCGATGGCGTATTTTGCGATATTCTTATACATCTTGTTGCTCCATTCATAAGGGGCCATGAGAACGCAAAACCAGGCCCCTCCCCAGACTTACCATGCCAAGGTACTTTCATCTGCATCCCTGGCGTTGGCTTTGTAGAGTAGAACTGGAATATCGACATGGTTTAGCACATGTTGGGCAACACTGCCGAGCATTGCCCGGGCAAGCCCCGTGCGGCCATGGGTTGTCATTGCCACCAGGTCAATCTCCTTTTCAGTTACAAAGCGCTCGATTTCTTTGGCGGGGTCGCCAAATGAGACAAAGGGCGCGACGTGATAGCCAATCTCTTCCAGGCTACGCACATAGGGCTGGAGCGCCGTTCTGCTTTCTGCCTCCACGGATGCAGTTTCCTGATCTGCATAGACGAGAACCTGTTCCCCCACTGTAACAGCATGTGGGACGGGTGCAACGTGTAGCAGATAGAGTTCGGTCTTTGCTGGTTCCAGTAGATAAGTTAAATACGGAAGCACGCATAGACTGAAATTTGTTTCATCAACCGGGACTAATACTTTGTTGTTTTTCATCATGAGACTCCTGTTAACAGAACCATTCTGAAACTGTACATTGGGTAACAATCCGAAAGAATAAGAAACCCGAAGGACGGTAGTGGCCTTCGGGTGCTGCGTTTTTGCTTATGATTCAGTTTGTTTGTAAAGATGGTCTCGTGCAGGCTCTCCTGCTCACGCAGACCGAAGTTGCCCTCCTCTAGCATAAGAGAAGCTAGCCTCTGTGACACCCTCCTGTAAAGGGTTTATTGCCTAGTCAACAGGAGAGGATTTAGGCTATGCTAAAGCCTAGCTGCACTGACTCACGAGATACCTAGACAAAGGAATAGTTGTAATCTCATCTGTAGACCAGTGTTGTATAAAGGCCATTGCTTCATACTATTCTTGATGAAGAGTGTTGAACAATCTGTTCAATTTTGGTTAGTGCATGAAGCATGCTTTTCTTGCCGGCAACTTGGCCTCAAATGAGTAAGGGAAATGGGTAAGATTCGTCTGGCATTGAGGGCATGAGTTGCTTTAATAAATGAGTTTGACCTTTGAAAGAAGGCGACATAATGGGTATTAAGATTCTCATTCCCCTTGACACTTCGGCGTTTGCAGAACGCGTCCTTGCACATCTTCGTTGGTTCGCACCACCAGATACAACTGATCTTGTGCTGGTTAGTGTGATAGAGCCTGCATACTATACCTATGGCTCCCTGAATTATTCGTTGCCAGACATTCTTGAAACTACCCAATCTAATACCAATCAGTATCTTGACAACCTGTGTGCAGCGTTGCGAGATGAAGGATATGCGGTCTCCAAGCAGCTGTTCAGTGGCGACCCGGCAAGTGTCATTGTGGGACTGGCAAAGACGCTGAATGTCGATATGATTGCCATGACCACACATGGTCGATCTGGTTTTGTGCGCTGGGCATTGGGTAGTGTCGCCGAGCGTGTGATTCAGAACACCACTGTTCCAATTCTTCTTGTCCGTGATGCTACCTCGGTTCCCGCTCACGTCCCTGGTAGTGTGCCGTTTCGGATTATGGTTCCCCTGGATGGATCAAAATTGTCCGAGCTAGCACTCAAGAAAGCCAAGGAAGTTGCTAGGCAGATGAATGCTAAAATCCTCCTGTTTACTGCATTCGATGTCCCGGTTGGCGACACCTTGAGCCTCTATACCGAAAGTCTAGTCAGTATGGAAGAGATGGTTGACAGGTGGCGTAAAGACACGGGAACCTATCTGTCGGAAGTGGCGCATCGTTTGCGTGCAGATGGATTTAACGTGGAGACCGAGATGATGCTTGGCGAGGTAGCCCAAGTCATTGAGGAGGTCACCGTTAGAGAAAAGATTGATCTCATTGTGATGAGCACTCATGGGCGCTCTGGCCTGAGTCGTTGGGTGTATGGCAGCGTTGCCAACAAGGTGTTGCGAACGGTTGATTGTCCGTTGCTGCTAGTTCGTGCAACTGGCGTTGTGGAGGCAAAGCCGTCCACCGACAGCGAGCCGGTTTCTATAGCTTAAAGGGCAGTACTTGTGGTCGCAATCAACAATACGGAGTCACGCTCTCGGCGAGGCTGCCCATGGGTTAGGCTGTATAGAGGCACTAGTGGCTGGTCGGTCTTTCTGCGTAAAGAGTTTATCCTGACGGAGGTTGATCAGTGGGGACCCTCACACCCGGCATTAAGCCTGTGACGCATCAATGCAGAAGGTCCCCTCCACATCATCGTCATTTTAGTGTTAACAGGATCTCGATTGCGTCTGTTGAACGGAGCGTATATACCATCATCTGGCAACCGCGCCATCCTTGCAAATAGCGTCGCCTCGTGCTATGTTCAGTTTGCCGACAACAGGACAGTGGGTTATTCGACAACGAAGATAGAAACGAAGATAGAGGAAAGAATCAGATGAAAACACGAACACTCGGAAACCAAGGACTACAGGCCACGGAGGTGGGTCTCGGCTGCTGGCAGATAGGAGGCGGCTGGGGAGTCCCTTGGAGCGACGCCATCGCACAAAAGACTTTGAGCGCTGCGTACAACGCGGGTGTGCGGTTCTTTGATACTGCGGACGGCTACGGTGACGGCGAGAGCGAGCGGTCGCTGGGTCGCTTCCACCAGTCACACCCGGACATCGTCATCGCCACAAAATTGGGCCGGTCCGGCGGGATCTACCCGGACAACTACAGCGAAGAGGGTCTGCGCGCCGCCACGCTGAGTTCCATGGAGCGTCTTGGAGTTGACCGCATTGACCTCACACAACTTCACTGTCTGCCGGTGGAGGTGCTGCGCAACGGCAGTGTCTTTGACTGGCTTCGACGGCAGCGGGACGAAGGACTAATATCTGCCTTTGGTGCCAGTGTGGAGACGGTTGAGGAGGGTTTGCTTTGCCTGGAACAGGAAGGTCTCACCTCTCTCCAGGTCATTTTCAACATCTTTAGACAAAAGCCAGCGCAGGAACTTCTGCCAGCAGCACAGGAGAAGGGGGTGGGTATTATCGTGCGTCTGCCCTTGGCAAGCGGGCTGCTGACTGGAAAGCTGGACAAGACGTCTGTCTTCAGTGAACAAGACCACCGCAACTTCAATCGGGAGGGGCAGGCGTTCAATGTTGGCGAGACGTTCGCTGGGATTCCTTTTGAGAAGGGCGTCGAGCTCTCTGAGAAACTGCGGGAGTATGTGCCGCAAGGGATGACCATGGTGCAGATGGCGTTACGCTGGATTCTCGACCATGATGCCGTGTCGGTGGTGATTCCGGGAGCCAGTTCGCCGCAACAGTCAGAGGCAAATGTGGCCGCGTCTGACCTGGCCCCACTGCCGGAGGCGCTGCACGAACGCTTGCGCGAGTTCTATGAGCAGGAAGTGCACGAAGAGATTCGGGGTCCCTATTGATGTATACACGTCTCCTGATGAACGCTCTCAAGGAGAGTACGTGACCTGTCGGTGATGGCGAGCATCGGGGCAAGCCCATCGCACTTCTTACAGGAGTGGTCATGCTCCACTCTGTTTCAGATTTACGAGTTCAGATTTACGTGCAAAGTACGCAGAACTTGTAGGCAAT
>JBBQIG010000418.1:0-5251 GCA_038324715.1 Anaerolineae bacterium
GGCTTTATCGCGCTCAAAACTGGCCCTGCTGGCCCTCGCCCCGCGCGCATCATCGAAACACCAGGCTACGTCAATTATGTTGTAGAACGCTTTGCCGCCATTCGCGAGGCAGTGGGCAACGAAATTGATATTGCCTGTGACTTCCACGGTTCAGTCAGCCCCCAGACCGCTATGCTTCTCATCAAGGCACTGGAACCCTATCAGCCCTTCTTCATTGAAGAACCCGTGCAGGCTCAAAATGTAGACGTCTTGGCAGACATTGCGCGCAAGACGCATTTGCCCATTGCTACAGGCGAGCGTATCTTCACCAAGTGGGGCTTCCGTGAACTTCTGGAAAAACGTGCCGCCTCCATTCTGCAACCCGATATCTCCCATTGTGGTGGTATCTTTGAGGCACGCATCATTGCAGGCATGGCTGAATCCTACTATGCAGCCATTGCACCCCACTGCCCGCTCGGCCCCATCTCCCTAGCCGCAGGGATTCACCTGGACGCCTGTATTCCCAACTTCCTTGCCCAAGAGCACACCACCTTTGGCGAAGGTTATCTCAAGAATCCCTTTGTCTTCAAAGATGGCTATGTGGAACTGCCCACAGCGCCAGGTTTGGGCATTGAACTCGATGAGGAAGCCATGAAGGACAAGATCGGTCACGACTGGCGCAACCCACAGGCCTTTCACCCAGACGACGGCGCAGCCATCGACTGGTAAATACGCAACTTACACCCTTCCTTCCTTGGAGCTTCAGGCTCCGAGGAAGGTTCTAGGGATGAGCATAAATGACCCAGTGGTCTGCGGCGCGGAGTCTCATGGTAAAAAGGCTTTGCGTCGTGGACTTTCAACCCCTACCTATTAGCGAAAGAAACAGAATCCATGAAAATCACCTCAGTGAAGACTGCTGCAACAAAAGGTCACGGCATGCACTTGTGGGTCAAGGTGGAGACAGATGCGGGTATCACAGGCATCGGTGAGTGTGTCCACGGTGGCGTGCAAGCCATCGCCATTCTCAACGCACTCGAACCCAAGATTGTGGGCCGCGATCCCTTTGCCATTGACGCCATCTTTGAAGATCTACGTCGCTCCCATGTCTTTGATGGGGGCTTCGGGGGCGCACTCATCACCGCCCTCACAGGGCTGGAAATTGCCTTGTGGGACCTCAAGGGCAAGGCGCTGGGTACGCCCGTCTACGAGCTGCTGGGCGGCAAGTTCCGCGACAAAGTGCGCGTCTACGCCGACTGTCAGGTCGAGCCAGGCATGAACTTTGACGAGATCAAAAAGGTCGTGGATGATGTGTTGGAGCGCGGCTTTACGGCGCTGAAGATCGATCTCGATATTCATGCCTACGGCCATCGCGGCACCGAGATCGGCGACTTCGAAAAGGACAAGTTCAACTATACCGCCTTCCAGTGGGAACATGAGCGCATGGTCAAGTTGGCAGAGATGGTCACCACCGCGGCAGGACGCGATGTGGCGGTGGCCTGTGATGTCCACACGCGCCTCGATGTCCCCAGCGCCATCCGCCTAGCCCGCGACCTGGAGGAATTCCACCTGATGTGGCTGGAAGAACCTGTGCCTGCCGAAAACGTTGACGCCATGCGCGAGGTCAAGAACCACACCACCACCCCCATTTGCAGCGGCGAAAACCTCTACCTGCGTCACGGCTTCCGCGATCTGCTCGAGAAGCAAGCGGTGGATATCATCATGCCCGACATCCCCAAGTGTGGTGGCTTGTCGGAATGTCGCAAGATCGCCAACATGGCAGAGTTGTACTACATACCCTTTGCGCCCCACAATGTCTCATCGCCCATCGGCACACTCGCCTCTGCCCATGTCTGCGCCACCGTCCCCAACTTCATGGTCTTGGAATTCCACTGGCTCCACCGCGACTACTGGACAACCATCATCCAGGAGAAGGAAGACATTATCAAGGACGGCTACATCTGGATGAGTGACAGACCTGGCATTGGTGTCGAACTCGACGAGGAAGTCGGTCGTCAGTACCAATTCCCTGGCACCTCTTGGTTTGCTTAATCCTGCGTGAAGAAAGTACGCCTGAAGCAGGAACTGCGTACCCGGTTGCGACTGTTCCGTGCCCTGGTTAAATTTCTCTACCGCTACCACTTACGACCTATACTTATTCAAACAGAGAGACCCGCTATCATGAAACGCAAGGTGTTAATCACTGGTGCTGCCGGACGTATCGGCAGTTTTATTACAAAGCAGTGGGTAGATCGTTACGATCTCGTCTTGACCGATGTCCGCGTCCCGCAAGAGACTCATGGCTTCCCCTTCCATAAAGTTGAGCTTTCCGATTTTGATGCCGTGCGCCCGCTCTTGGATGGGGTTGATACGGTTGTGCATTTGGGTGCAAACCCAAGCATGGAAGCTCCGTGGTCAGATCTATTGCCCTCAAATCTCATCTCTACCTACAATGTCTTTGAGTCGGCAAATCAAGCCAAATGCAGCCGTGTCATCTTTGCCAGCAGCGTCAATGCCGTCTTTGGCTATCCACCCGACGTACAAGTCAAGCTCGACATGCCCATCCGCCCCATCAATCTCTATGGGGCAACCAAAGTTTGGGGTGAAGGCGTTGCCGCATCCTATGCCTCCAGCACCGATCTATCCTGCATCAGCCTGCGCTTTGGCTGGGTCGTAGATCGCAATAGCCCGCAGATTGCGCCTGGACACGAATACCTCGACATCGCATTCACCTATGAAGATCTGACGCTCTTGGTCGCCGGAGCCATTGACGCCCCGGCTGATCTGAAGCTTGGGGTTTTCCATGGCGTCTCGAATAATCGCTGGAAGCGATTGGACATCAGTGAGTCGCGCAGGCTTTTAGGCTATAATCCTCAGGATGATGCCTTTGCCATTGCGGAAGCCAATGCAGCCAAGGCGCAAGCGTAACGAGAACTAGCGCACAAGAACAATATAAGAGAACAATAGAAGTAAGGCTGCGATGGGTTGGTTCTCCCATTGCAGCCGATTCACCTCAAACATTAAACGTTTTTAGAACTTTTCCCGATGATTTCACTGGTTTTAACTAGTTTTTCATCGAAGAGTTTCCATTCGAGGAGTGACAAACATGAGCCTCGCAACACAAAAAAGCAGCATTGCTGCCAGCAGCAAATTTATCCTAGATGAGGGATTGGTCGCGATTGTGCGCGGCAATTTCCCCACCGCAAAACTGATGGAGATTGGTGATGCACTCTTAGCCTCGCCTGTCTTAGTCATGGAAGTGACCCTCAACACCTCTGGCGCGCTTGAAGGCATAGCGCTCTTGCGCCAACGGTTTGGCGACCAGATGTTGGTAGGCGCAGGGACTGTACGCACGGTCGATCAATTTCATGAAGCCGTTGCCG
Source organism: Anaerolineae bacterium (assembly GCA_038324715.1). GTDB lineage: Bacteria > Chloroflexota > Anaerolineae > Caldilineales > Caldilineaceae > QEUY01. The sequence goes on from JBBQIG010000418.1 coordinate 3,360, forward strand.
CGGGTGCCCAATTCACCGTTTCGCCCAACCTCGATATGGCAACGGTAGAAGCCTCCATCGCTGCCGACATTCTGCATCTGCCCGGTGTCTTCACACCCACCGAAGCACAACAAGCCTACATCGCTGGCTGCAAGATCGTAAAGCTCTTCCCCTCCGAAGCAGTTGGCCCTCGTTATCTAAAGGCTGTGCGTGCCCCGCTGGATGACATTCAATTCATCCCAACCGGCGGCATCACGCCCGATAATGTCGGTGACTACATTCGCGCAGGAGCCGCCGCCGTGGGTTTGGGCAGCGCCTTGATTACAGGCCCTGATCAGCAGATGGACGATCTCATTAAACGCGCGCGCGCCATTCGTGCAGCCTGGAAAGAAGCCAAACAAGGATGAGTACCCGTTTCGATGTCACCACCACCGGCGAAGCCATGATCCGCTTCAGCGTCCCCCCTGGCACACGTCTAGAGGTCACCGATACCCTGGATATGCGTCCAGGTGGAGCCGAAGCCAACCTAACCGTTGCCCTGGCACGCATGAAGCGCCAGAGTGCCTGGATGGGTGCTTTGCCCAACAGCCCCTTGGGTCGCTTTATTGCCAATCATCTGCGCGTGGCTGGGGTAAATCTCGAAGGTGTGGCATGGTCGGAGACAGATCGCCTCGGCACTTATTATGTCGAGTTCGCCGCCCCACCGCGTGCCACCCAGGTAACCTATGACCGCGCCGATTCGTGTGCAGCACGCCTAAAACCCGAAGAGGTGAACTGGGACTTGCTGCTGGATACACGTTTGCTGCATCTCACAGGCATCACGCCACCACTTTCAGCTTCTTCACGCGCCATCGTTGAAGAAGGCTTTGCCCGTGCGCGCGCCGCCAACGTGCCCATCAGCTTTGATGTAAACTATCGTCAAAAACTCTGGTCAGAAAAAGAAGCCTCCGAGTTCATCATTCCCCTCGTGCAAGGGATCGACCTCTTCTTCTGTGGACGCAGTGACGCCAAACGCGTCATGGGTGTCACAGGCGAACCAGAGAGCGCTGTGCGGCGCATGGCAGAGATGACACAGGCCAAACTTGTGGTCATGTCCCTGGCAGAGCAAGGCGTGATTGCCTTTGACGGCAGCCAAATCTACCATGAACCTGCCAAGCCTGTGCACATCATTGACCGTCCAGGCGCAGGCGATGCCCTCGCCGCAGGGATTATTCATGGCTGGCTTGATGGGAATCTGCAACTTGGACTGAAGATGGGCGTGGTGCTGGCGGCACTTGCGTTAAGCCAACATGGCGACATGGTGATCACCACACCCGAAGAAGTGGCTTCGCTGGTAGAAACTAGTGATACACTGTTAGTACGGTAAGTTAGTAAGCAGTATGGGTAGGAAGTAAGCGGCTAGGAGGTTTACCATGGTCACTTCCACTTCACGCAGCAAAGAAGAACTAATCGATGCACTCTATCGATTACCAGACCACATGAAGGCTGAAATCATCAATGGAGCCATTGTGCCTATGTCCCCCACAGGTGGCAAACCTAGTCGGATAAGTGGCCTTATCTTCGCCAGCCTGCTCGCCTATGAAAAAGGCCACGGACAAGGTATAGCGTTGCCGAACAACGCGGGTTTTCTGGTGGATCTGCCAAACCGTGGCTCCTTTAGTCCCGATGCCTCGTTCAGTGTTGGGCAAGTTATTGACCAGAATTTTGTCAATGGCGCGCCCATCTTCGCCGCGGAAGTTCGCAGCAAAAACGATTATGGGCCGAAAGCTGAACGGGAAATTCTTGCCAAGATTGCCGATTACTTCGCCGCAGGAACGCAGGTCGTATGGGATGTCGATGTACTGCGAGAGCAACTGATTCGCGTCTACCGCGCCACAGATCCCAATCAGCCAACGGTTTACGGCAACAATGAT
>JBBQIG010000419.1:0-5250 GCA_038324715.1 Anaerolineae bacterium
GAGGACGAATCGGATCTAGTTCCCGACCTAGCAACCAGTTGGGAAATCTCCGAAGATGGCCTCACCTACACCTTCAAAATTCGCCAGGGCGTCAAGTTCCACAACGGACGCGAGATGACCGTCGAGGATGTGAAGTTCTCTCTGGATCGCTTGCGCGACCCCGAAATCAGTGCGTTCGCCGCCAACTATTCGGCGGTGGAATCAGTGGACGTGATCGATGATGAAACCGTGCAGATCAACCTATCACGCCCGGTCGCCACGATGATGCTCTTCCTCACCGACCGCTATTCCATCATTCCATCAGAGGCTGCCGACACATTAGAAACGCAACCAGTTGGCACAGGCCCCTTCATGCTTGAAGAGTACGTGCTCGATCAATATGTTCGCCTGGTCAAGAACCCAGATTACTATGAAGAGGGGCTTCCCTATCTGGACGCAGTCGAATTCAAGATTTTGGGCGACGAAGCCTCCAAAGAGGCAGCGCTCCGCAGCCAAAGTGTGGACATGGCTTGGTTCCGTGACCCGCGCCAAGCAGAGGCAATTGCCGCAGATTTGCCCAATTTGGTCTCAGCACCAGGCATTCCCAGCCGCCACATCTACATTCGCCTCAACCTTTGTGAAGAACCCTTCAATGATCTGAATGTACGCCGTGCCTTTAGTGTAGCAATGGATCGCCAAGCCTTGGTCAACACCGTGATTCCTCCCCAATATGGTGGCTCGGTCTCTGGTATTCTAGCACCCTCTAGCCCCTTCTTCTGGACAGGCGACGAGCATCCTTACTACACGCATGATGTAGAAGAGGCCCAGGCGCTCTTGACGGAAGCAGGATACCCCGATGGCATCAGCATTGACGCCTACAAGGTCGTTGCCGCCAATCAACTAGACGTTGACGCTGCCCAGGTACTGGAACAACAATGGGCTGAGGCTGGCATTGATGTCACAATCCAACCGATGGAAGTGGGCCAAATTCTGTCAGATTGGAACACGGCAAACGGCAAGATGATCCAGGTAGGCGTCACTTGGGAACCCGATCCAGATACGCGCCTCTATAACGTCTTTCACTCATCTTCTGCGGTTGCGCAAGCCTTCTGTCTAGATGACCCCGAACTGGATGAGCTGCTTGACCGCGGTCGCACCACGACTGACCGTGCCGAACGCATGGAAATTTACCAAGCGGCACAGGATCGCATTGCAGACCAAGCCTATGTGCTGGTACTCTACGGATACCCGTTGCGCTGGGAGACTTGGTTCGACTATGTGGAAGGCTATCACAATGTGCCTTCCAACAGTCGCTGGAGCCTGCGCACAACCTGGCTCAACAAATAAGTTAACCTAAACCTTTTTCAAGATCGCCGGTCGCCGCCCTTTGCATGGGGGCGACCGGCCTCTTCTAGTAAACTATGACACGCTACATTTTTACTCGTCTTGTACTGCTTGTGCCCATTCTGCTGGGCATCACATTGCTCAGTTTCATCATCATCAACCTCCTGCCTGGGGATGTTGCACTCGCCATGATGGGTGCTGATTCGGGTACGGTGAATGAACAAGGTTTAGAAACCATCCGGCGCGACCTCGGTTTAGATCGCCCACTCCACATTCAATATCTCAGTTGGCTCGGCGGTGTTGTGCGTGGTGATTTTGGCAAGTCGCTGGCACTCAAAGTGGAAATTTTACCCGAGATCATGCGTCGCCTCCCCGTAACGATGGAATTGGCACTCATTTCCATCGCGCTTGGATTGCTCATTGGTGTACCCTTGGGTCTGACTGCGGCGATGCGTGGTGGTCTCTGGGATGGCTTGAGTCGGGGCATTGTCTCTGTGGGAATCGGCGTGCCCAGTTTTTTCATTGCCACCCTCCTGTTACTCTTTGTTGCGCCCCATACACCGTGGATTCCAACCTTTAGCTATGTACCTTTTTCCCAAGACCCGGGTAAGCATCTTCTGAGCCTGCTCTTTCCCGCGATTTCGATTGGCGTCGGCATGTCCATGACCATTGCCGAAAATACGCGCTCAGCCGTCTTGGAAGTCTTAAAACAAGATTACATTACAGTTGCCTATGCCAAAGGGCTTGATCGTCAACGGGTAATCTGGCGGCATATTCTGCAAAACGCATGTATTCCCATTATTTCCGTGGTGGGCTTGCAAATGGCATTTGTCTTTAGCGGAACGGTGATCATCGAAAACATTTTTAGCATCCCTGGTTTGGGCAAGCTAGTCCTAAATGGTGTCAACCTACGCGACTACCCGCTGGTTCAGGGTGTGCTCTTCTTTATGGCAACCGCCGTTGTTCTCATCAACCTAGTCACCGATCTCCTCTATTCGTTCGTTGACCCAAGAATTCGGTATCAGGGCTAACCGATGCGTACCCCTTTGAGCACCCCAACAAGTACCCATCTGAGTGCTACCCTCCCTCTCACTTCCGCCACCCGCAAATCAAGACACCCCTTGGCTTGGCTAGAGCGCAATACGTTACTCTGGGTGGGTATGTTGCTTGTGCTACTGCTAGTAATCTTGGCAGCCTTTGCCCCATGGCTTGCGCCGAATGATCCCTACAAGATCGGCATAGGGCCTTCGATGGCTTCGCCTTCCAGCGACTTGATCATGGGCACCGACAAATTGGGCCGCGACCTTTTTTCGCGCATTATTTATGGCGCACGCACCACCCTGCTGGTATCGCTGCCGTCCATCGCCCTTTCAATGATTATCGGCCTATTCTTAGGCTTAATCGCTGGCTTTTTTGGTGGGCGGGTTGACCAAATCATCATGCGTATTTTGGATATTTTCTTGGCCTTTCCTGGTCTACTTCTGGCAATCGCCGTTGTGGCGGTCTTAGGGCCAAGCATCCCCAACCTGATCATCACCATCGCCATTCTCTACACCCCGCGCATGGCTCGTATTGCACGCGCCCCCGTGTTGAGCATGAAAGAACGCGAGTTTATCAGCGCAGCGCGCGTCTCTGGGGCTGGCGATTGGCGCATCATTCGCAATCACATTTTGCCCAATATTCTCTCGCCAGTGATTGTCGATGCCACCTTAAGCGCATCACAAGCCATCATCACAGAATCTGCCCTCTCCTATCTTGGCTTAGGTGCGCCACCACCCACCCCATCTTGGGGTGAAATGTTAAGCAGTAGTCGTCAATTTATGACATCGGCCCCCTGGAGCGCACTCTTCCCTGGGCTTGCCATTGTCTATGCCACCACCAGTTTTATCATCTTGGGCAATGGCCTGCGCGACCTCTTCGACCCACGTCGTCGCAACGCCTAGCCTCGCTCCCTCTCAGCAGAAAGGATTATCCAACATGAGCAAGTGGCAACGCTCTCAGGAAATGTATGAAATTGCCCAACAAACCCTAGCAGGTGGCGTCAGCAGCAATGTGCGCCTTTTAGGTAAGCCCCATCCACTCTTCTTTGATCATGCAGAAGGCTCCATGATCTATGATGTGGACGGGAATGGCTATATCGATTATGTACTCTCACAAGGCCCCATGATTTTGGGTCATTCCAACCCCGCGGTTCTCGACACCGTGAACGCCGCCATGCGCAAAGGCCAGCTTTATGCCGGTCAGCATGAGTGGGAACTGGCCCTTTCACAGAAGATGGTAGAAATAGTGCCTTCTGCCGAACTCTGCCGCTTTGGCCTCAGCGGCTCTGAAATGGTACAGACAGCCATGCGCCTGGCACGCGCAGCGACCGGACGCAATCTGATTCTGCGCTTCGAGGGTCACTATCATGGTTGGTTTGACAATGTCCTAATTAGCGTGGCTCCATCCCTGGAACAAGCAGGCCCACGCGAACATCCAAACGCCGTACTCGGCACAGCAGGTCAAACCTCCAGCGTGCTGCAAGATTTCGTGGTTCTGCCCTTCAACGATCTAGCATTGGTCGAAGAACTTTTTGCACGCCAGGGGGACAACATTGCTTGTATTATGCTTGAGCCAATGATGTGCAACACGGGTGCAATTCCACCTGAACCCGGCTTTCTGCAAGGACTGCGCCGCTTGTGTGACCAATATGGCACCATCCTCTACTTCGATGAGACGATCACCGGCTTCCGCTTAAGTCTGGCTGGCGCACAAGGCTTGTTTGGCGTCACCCCCGATCTCTCCAGCTTTGCTAAGGCTATGGCGGGTGGCTTTGCCAACGCGGCCCTGGTCGGCAAACGCGAGTTGATGATTCGCCTTGCCCAAGATGTCAACCACTCCGGCACCTTCAATAGCAACGTCATTTCGATGGCAGCGTCCGTGGCTGCAATCGCCGAGCTAGAGCGAGACAATGGTGCGGTCTATCGCCACATTGACAAACTCGGCACACAACTGATGGAGGGCTTAGTCGATATCGGTCGCCGCCACGACTTACCGCTGCATGTTCAGGGCTTCCCCTGTGCCTTCCATCTCTCCTTTACGGCAGAGCCACCCCTGCGCGACTATCGTGACTATGTAACAAAAACCGAAAAGGAACGGTATAATAGCTTCACGCTTGCGATGCTGGAACAAGGCATCCGCCTGATTGGTCGTGGCATTTGGTATGTTTCCGCAGCCCACACCGAGGATCAAGTGGCTCAAACCTTGGATGCCGCAGAAAAGTCACTGACAAAGGTCTATGCATAAGCTCAATTTTGTCCAATACACAAGCGTAACGGTGCAAATTGAGCAAACGATCAAACAAAGATCCAGGAGACTTTATCGACAGTGATTGGGGCACATGACGCGCAAAAATTCGGCGTGTGGAACCAAAGCAGAAATCTTACCGGTACCTCTTACAGATATCAGAACTTTACCAAAAGTCGTAAAAGGATTAACATCCAAACCCCAGCGACTCTAGAAGTGCATAGAGGGTGCATCTCGCTCGGCATAATCGACCCTTTTGGCAGGATTTCTCACTCTTTGCAGGGTGTTTGCGTCGTGGTAGGGGCGTATTGCTATGTCTATTCGCTTGCGCGCAGGGCTGAAGTGTCAACTTAGGGAGCTAGCTGACAACGACGTCACTCTCCTGAGAGGTCAATTGTGTCAGAGGGGGGTCAAACGTCAGATTGAATTGCCTCTGAACCAGAAATCCGAGCGACTCTGCCAGAATGTAGTTGAAGCTCTCGCTCGGAATCGCTGCAACGCACCCGTCTCGCACTCTCCCCCAGAGAGGATTGAGGTCAATAGATGCTTCCCGTCAGCCACTTGACAGAAAACTCCTTCTAGTGTAGAGTAGAAATTACCATCTGACCCTTCGGGGTATTGAGACATTCGCCCCAGTAAAGG
>JBBQIG010000420.1:0-5245 GCA_038324715.1 Anaerolineae bacterium
CTTACGCGCAACATCGATAATTGTATCAATGCGCAGATAGCTTTCGCGACTGGGTGCAGGGCCAATGCAATAGGCTTCATTTGCATAGCGCACATGCAGCGCCGAGCGGTCTGCTTCTGAAAAAACCGCCACCGCAGCAATCCCGCGTTCTTCACAGGCACGCAGTACCCGGATCGCGATCTCACCGCGGTTAGCGACCAAGACCTTTTTGAACATGTCGTTTCCTAGGATTTATGATTACGGCGTTAACTCACACCGCAAAGTTCACTTGAATAATAGAACAATCGAAGGGTGCAAAAGTTGCGCCTTCTAGAGCTAGACAGACGGCACACCTATTACGGCACAATCACAACCCTCGCGTGCGGTGAATGCGTGCTGTCACGACCACGCGGTCATAGGTGTAGGGGGAGGGCGGTAATTCGATGCTCTCATGCCACTGCCCGAAAGCTGGATCACCAGGTGTGAGTATCAAGCGGTTAAAGCTCCAAATTGTGACACCGATCCGCTCCCCAACGCCTACGCTGAAATCTTCTTCCACCACCCCATAAAGTCGTCCAGTCCCCACCAAATAACGCGTCTCCCATGTACCATAGGGCAGCGTACCATCTGGCAGTGGCGCGCACATCAGCCGCAGCGGAGCCACGCCACACTGAACAATCACAGCCGCAGTCTCCAACCCCTCTTCCTTCACAAGGTCAGCCTGGGCAATCTGTCCCGCAAACGCATAAAGCGACCGGCCCACTTGAATCAAATGCGCGGCCAATGGCTCCTTGCGTACATGAAACCATGCATCCGTCCCCGGTTCCGGCAGCAGTGCGCTCGTCTCCAATTGCACATCCAAGGGCTGCCCCTGACGCAAAGCAGGATAGCCCATCGAGGCAAACTGCTGTGGGGAAAGCTCAAACTCAATTTCAGTCAATGCCATGCTTCATCTCGCTTGCAAAAGGCTATCCAAAACAGATACCGAGTTTACTTTGCCAAGCTCCGTTAAAGCGGCATGTTCCCATGCTTCTTGGGAGGCAAGGTCGATTGCTTGTTACGCAGCATCTCCAAAGCATTGATCAAGCGTGGTCGTGTTTCGTGTGGCTCAATAACATTGTCGATAAAACCCGCCGAAGCCGCCACATAGGGATTGGCAAAGCGCGAGCGGTAATCTTCCACCAATTCAGCCTTACGCTGAACAGGATCATCGCCTTGTGTCAGTTCACGACGGAAAATGACATTCACCGCGCCATCCGGCCCCATCACAGCAATCTCGGCGCTTGGCCAAGCAAAGACCAAATCAGCTTGCAAGTGGCGTGGATTCATCACACAGTAAGCTCCGCCATAGGCCTTGCGTACAATCACTGTCACTTTGGGTACAGTCGCCTCGGCAAAGGCAAAGAGCAACTTGGCCCCGTGACGAATGATCCCTCCATGTTCCTGCGTCACCCCTGGCATAAACCCAGGCACATCCTCCAACACTACCAATGGAATGTTAAAGGCGTCACAGAAACGCACAAAGCGCGCGGCTTTTTGGCTGGCGTCAGAATCCAGCACACCTGCCAGAAACGCTGGCTGATTGGCAACAATGCCCACCGAGCGCCCACCCAAACGCGCAAAGCCCACCAAAACATTCATTGCCCAATGCTCATGCACTTCCAAAAACTGCGCGTCATCGACAATGCGCTTAATGACGCCCTTCATATCATAAGGCTTGTTGGGGCTGTCTGGAATAATGTTATCCAACTCTGGGTCTTGGCGCAGGGGATCATCCTGAGTTCCCAATACGGGCACATCATCCATATTGTTGCTGGGGAAATAGCCCATCAACTGTTGTGCCAGGAAGAGTGCGTCTTCCTCATTTTCTGCGGCAAAGTGAGCCACGCCTGACTTGCTGGAATGGATGGACGCGCCCCCAAGGTCTTCAAAGGTCACATCTTCATGGGTCACAGCCTTGATCACATCAGGCCCCGTCACAAACATGTGGCTAGTATCCTTCACCATCACAACAAAGTCGGTGATGGCTGGACTGTAGACTGCCCCACCAGCGCATGGCCCCATAATCAAGCTGATTTGCGGCACAACACCCGACGCAATCACATTGCGATAGAAAATCTCGGCATAGCCCGCCAAGGCCATAACGCCTTCTTGAATGCGCGCCCCGCCAGAATCGTTCAAGCCAATAATCGGCGCGCCATTGCGCATTGCCATATCCATAATTTTACAGATCTTGGCAGCATGCGTCTGACTTACACTCCCACCAAAGACCGTAAAATCTTGGGAATAGACATAGACCAGCCGCCCATCAATTGTGCCATAGCCCGTAACTACGCCATCGCCCAGAATGCGTTGGTCGCCTAGCCCAAAGTCATTGCTATTGTGCGTGACAAAGACATCGATTTCACGGAAGCTATTTTTATCTAACAAAAGTTCCAAACGTTCATGTGCGGTCATGCGCCCCTTGGCATGTTGGCGAGCAATACGTTCTTCACCGCCCCCCAATTTCGCCTCGATCTTCTTGGCGCGCAACTCTTCAATCTTGGAATCTGCAATCGTGTCGCTCAAGGAAATTCACCTTCTTGTGATAGCAGCCGGTCAGCGTCATGAAATTAACTTCATGCCAGTTAACTTCATAAATCACGAAGACCAACTGTAATGATCAGGTAATAATCAGGTGTAGAATAGTTAAACCCGCATACTGCTTTCTACAAAAACCCACATACAACCGTAAAGTTCCAGGCAATATTTCTATTGATCCCTATTGATATAGCCCTATTGATATAGTAGGAATCGCATGACTTACACAGTTGAGAGGTATCCCTTCCTTGGAGCCGGGAACCCCTTGGGTGGCTCCGAGGAAGGTTCTTTCTAATTGACCCCGACACCTTGCACAAGCCGCATGTCACAAGGTTAAAAGGCTGCGTTGTAGATACCAAACAACCCAACGATCAAACCGTCTGGGCTGCATGTTCAGCACGAGTAGCTACGTTCGTCTCCGGCACAGGCCATTGAGCCAACCACCAATAAATAGCACTCAGCACCAACGTAACTGTGATCGTACTCCACTGGATAAACTGCAACGAAATTAATTGCTCTGGAATGGCAGGGTAAAAACCTAATCCATAGTCCATGAAATCACTGACCCCAAACCAAATCAACACGGCCAAAGTAGCAACGCGCGTGGGCCGAAAATAGGCAAGCAAGAAAAGCCCCTGCCCCAAAAGCCCAATATGTGCGATGGTCATAGAAATGCTGTCAAAGCTGAAATGGGGTGCACCGAGAAGCTCAGCGGTGCTACGCCAATAGAGCAACCAAGCTGTAATCGTCCAGATCCCATACTTAATCTGTCCAAACGCAATGATTGCCAGCAACCACGCAGGAAGTTGCCGAAACCAAATTGCCACTACCAGCAATGACCAACTCAACAAGGCGAACATAGCCCCTTGCTGCGCCCAGCCACTGCTTACCCCCGGCAGATAAGTGGAAAGCCACACCCCCACCGCAATCACCGCAGCCACCCAAAGCGTCCGTTGACTCTCTGCTTGCGCTGGAGCCTGCCAACGACTCTGTGCAATCACCATCAAGAGCCCCAGCCCGCCCAACAGTCCAAAGAATGGGCAATCAGGAATAAAAGGCCAAGCCCACACCGGCGTGCTAGCATCGGTCATCACGTAACCATACCAAAAGAGCAGACCCGCGAAGTATGCAGCCAAATCAATGACGAGGAGTAGCGCCAAAAGTTGGGGGACTGCGATAAGTTGCTTACCCCACCCTATCGGGTGGCGGGTGGAGTGGGCAATCTCTGTTGCCATTGCCGACTTCTATCCTATCTTGCCGCCTAGCAATATCATGTGCAACACCTTGCACGAATCAGGTACGCATTATGAGTATGTATACCGTCTAAGTTCCCAGTCCATCTACAGGCTATTTTATAGCTATAGATACAGTCCAGCACAGTTAATCCTAGACATATTTATGCGATTGGGCAACAATGGATGTGCAAAGGGATCACAAATCGCAAAGCAATCACAGTTGCGCTCAGTTACACTGGCCTGGTTTTGACGCCCAAAAGTGGATACTCATGGTTCAGATTAGTGGTATTATAGCCGATGATGACCTGATCTCCCATCCTACTAAAATCTGGGAAATCAAATAGTTTATTTACGCCGGTAGTTAAATTCGGTAATCAAAGCAGGTAATTAAATCCAGGGATTGAACCCCGGGCATTAAATAACGTATGGATTGCTCTATGAATCTTCAAAAGAAATTGCTCGACCCCAAGCAATTCGTCGCATTTTATGGCACCACTGCCCCGCGCGCCGACACCTCGCCAGAGCGTGTGCTCAAAACCGCAGATAAATTGAGTCAACGCATCCGCGCGCTCCCGCTGGATGGCCTTGTGGTCTACGATGTACAAGATGAGCAGGGACGCAGCAACGAGCCGCGCCCATTCCCGTTCCTCCCTACGTTGGATTCGCGTGTCTATGCCAAAATTCTCCATGAGCGCACCGCGCACCCTGTCATTACCTACAAGGCAATCACAGGCATCATGGCAGATCAATGGGAACCGTGGCTAACGGAGACGCAACGGGACTATGGCATTAACTACCTCTCACTTGTGGGGGCAGCTTCTTCACAAACGCCAACCGACATGTCGCTCTCACAAGCGACCCAAATTGCTGCGGCTCACTCTGGCGGCTTTACGCTAGGTGGCGTCGTCATTGCCGAGCGACACAATCCAACGCATAACCCGCCCAAAAATGAAGGCGAACGCCTGCTCTACAAAGTCAAAAACGGCTGTAGCTTCTTCATTTCGCAAGCCATCTACAACGCCGACACCACCATTCGCTTTCTCAAAGACTATCACCAACTCTGCCAAAGCCAGGGCGTTGCCCCTACGCGCATCATCTTGACCTTTATCCCCTGTGGGCGTGCCAAGACCCTGGAGTTTATCCAATGGTTGGGCGTAGCCATTGAACAAGACGATATACAAGCCATCCTGTCCGCGCCAATTCCCGTCGCCAAGTCTATTGAGATCTGCTGCCAGAATCTGCGCGCCATTCTTGACCAAGAGTATGCCCAGCATCTACCGTTAGGCATCAACGTGGAAAGCGTCTCCATCAACCGCGAAGAGATTGACGCCTCTATAGACCTCTTTCACGCCCTCCAAAATGAACTACAAAGCCACCAGCAAAATATCTAAGACAGCCAAGAATCACCCCTTCCTTGGAGCCGGGAACCCCTTGGGTGGCTCCGAGGAAGG
>JBBQIG010000421.1:0-5242 GCA_038324715.1 Anaerolineae bacterium
TTCTGCTTCACCACTGTAAGGCGTCTCAATAAGTTTCATTCTTCGTTTCTTGCTATCTCTGAGTTGCCTCTGTGGCAAAGTTTCTGGGCTGTTTGCCAGCGTGCTTTTGGCACGTTTCTTGCCGTTATTACTTTTGACGACTAGAACATAATTTCGATACGACCTTTCTCCAACGATGTAGCACTATCGTAGATAATAACAAGCAAAGTTGCGGACTTGTTCTGCATGGAGGAGGGAATTGGAATTGTGTGGACATCCTGAATCAACTCACCTGGAAGCCACTGCGAGGAAAGTGAAGCCTGATGTAATGGAAAACGATCTTCAACGGCAAGCGTTCCATCAGAGCGAACAATTGGTGTCCCAGCCGCATCTTGCAGGCGTAGTGAAAGCTTGAACACTTGCTCGGTGGGGGAGAGCACGCGCCAGTACAAGGTTAACTCTTGAGCCGGTTGCGCTAGACCTGCAATGGGGCGCAGGCTATAGCCTTCAATCTGTAGCTCGCCGTCGCCAATCCGCAGGGGCAGAGAGGGCGATTGCGGATCGGGTAGGTTGACTTGTGACTGCCCACGCGGCCAGACGCGCACCAAATTTGCATCACCGCTAAAGCTGTACATTGTTTCGATGCCTGCCAATTCACGCGTGAGATAGAGGGGCAGATTTTGCTGCATGAGTGCGTCCACCAAGGCGAGGCGTTGCGCTGGATCGTTGGCAGTGTGGAGTGTTGCGTTTGTTGCCAGGTTTTCTGCGGCTTGCATGTAGTGCAACGCGGTCACTTCACCTTCCAGCCCAATCACCTGACTGTTGGGTGGAAAAGTTGCCTGTGCCATGCGCCGTGCGCGGTCATGGGCAGACCAGTCGCCGCGGCGGCTGATGATCGGGTCACGTTGCTGTGGAGCCAGGATGAGCAGCGTTACCAGCAGAGCCGCAATGATATTTGCGCCCCAATTGGGCAAGAGGCGTGCCATTAAGCCCACGCCGCCACCACTGAAAAGCGCCATGCAGAGCAGGGTGGGCAGCAGAAAGACTTCTGGGTCGGGAACACGATAGACGATGGCGAAGAGGAGGTTGCTCACTAACACGCCCAGCACCAGCCACCACGCTCGCGCCGGACGACCCCGACGATCCACCAGCCACACGACTCCAAGTAGGGCAAGCAGCAAGCCTATCCATCCCATTTGGCTGCGTATGAGGTCGAACCATTGCGCCGTGGTAAAGCTAGTTGCCAGCGCATTGTCGGCAAAAAAGGCATTGTACTCTTGTGCCAAGACGTGATTCCAAAAGCCATCCCAGCCTGGCCTATAGCTTTTGTTGAGATCGCGTACCCCAGTCGCAGCGCGCAAGGGGAGATAGAGATATAAAGTGAGTGGCAAAAGCAATGCCGCAGCCCATCTCCACCATGCACGCTGTGGACGCCAAATCCCGGGCACGCTCCAGAGCAAGTAGAGGGCAACGGGTGGCGCTATGAGCAGCGTGGTGCGGTGATGAGTTAGGCTGAGGCCAAAGAGCAAACAGAGAAGGGTCATGCGTCGATTGAAACGCAGTGAGATGAAACGCGGTGAAAGTTCTCCTGTTTGCCAATGCTGATTGATGCCGATGGTTGTGGCAAGAATGGCCGCGACAAAGCAGCCATGCAACGGGTAGACCTCTGCCACCGTGGCTTGGCTCCACCAGACTGCACCAACGCCATAGGTGATTGCTGCGGTGAGACCCGCCCAAGGATTCGGGGTGCCGTTGCGTTGTGGGCTTAAACGGCTGCCCACGGCAGCCAGAAGCCCCACTGTCACCGCTGCACAGAGTGCGCTAAAGAGGTTGAGCCGCCCAGCCCACGTGCCCAGTGGGACAAGGCGCGTCCATAGCCCCCCGATGAGGGTGTATAAGGGATAGCCAGTTGGGTGGGCAATGCCAAAGGTTGGTGCTACAGTCTGAAACTCGAGGGTGTCATCAAAAAAGGTGACAATCCCCGGTGCAGCCGTATAGGCATAGGAGAGAAACGCAACCAAGCCCACCATCCAGGGTAGCCAGCGGGCGGTAGAATGCCAACGAGAGGCGAAATGAGCGACAGAAGTCGCAGTCCGGTGCAGCATAGGGCATTAGTCTACCATGACTTTGGGAATCCTCTGGCATTGCGGTATGATACGGACGATTCGGGCAGATAGATGGAGGAGTTTATTTATCTCATAATTTCACAAGAACGCATAGGCTACCAATGAAAGACCAGACAAGACTCCGTGTACGGGTTCCCCGTTGGTTGAGCTGGCTGGCGGTAAGTGCATGCTTTGTGGCCCTTCTTTTTTGGCCTGATCCGCTTTTGGCCCAAATACCTGACCCCAATGCTAATCCTTCTGGGGTGATTCCCATGCGCACTATCATGGGGGATTCCACAACTTTGCCCGCCCACTGGTTTTTGGTTATGGCGGCGATGGCGCTGCTCGTTCCGGCAGGTTTCATCCTGGTTGGCGTGGCAGGGCTGGATCCTAGTCGTGCCTGGGATGCTGCACTGGGCGGGATGGCGGCGATTGGCCTCGCCAGCTTTGGCTATTGGGCGGTGGGTTTTGCCTTTCAGTTTGGTGGCGTTGGCTTGGTCTATCCCCAAGCAGGTCTGCGCGACCTGGTTTGGGAGTGGTCGCCCTTTGCCGCAGATTGGGGTGCTGGGTGGGGTGTTGCGGGGTTGAGCGGCTGGTTTTTAGCTGGATCGACTGTCACGCCACTCGCCTATGCGCTTTTCTTGGCTCATATCCCGTGGGCTATTACCGCGGCTGCGTTGCCGATTGTGGCACTACGTGGACGTGCCCCAGCAACGGCCACACTGATTCTCGCCTTCGTCCTCGGTGGTGTCATCTACCCATTGGCAGGAAATTGGGTGCGCGGGGGTGGCTGGTTGGGCGCACTCGGTAACAATTTGAACTTGGGACATGGCTTTGTAGATTTTGGCGGCGCAGGCACGGTACATCTGGTTGCCGCAGGGGTCGCCTTATCTGCGCTGGTGGTCTGGATTCCGCGGCGCGTACGTCAGCAGTTGCAAGAGCCTGAACTGCTGCGCGCACAGCAACCGCTTTTGGCGGTAGTGGGGAGTCTTCTGCTGCTCAGTGGCTCGTTTGGTTGGCTGTGGGCTAATCCATTGCAATTGGGTTCGCTGGATGAACTGGCACTTTTGCGCGGGAGTGTCAACGCCATTTTGTTTGCATCGGGTGGCATCCTGGTTCCTCTCGCTTACACCTGGTTTGTCACAGGCAGAAGTGAGCCGTTGATGAGCGCGCGTGGTTTGGCTGCGGGTGTGGTTGCCGGAATGGCGGCAGGCCCCTTTATCCAGCCCGGTCCCGCCTTTGCAGTTGGCCTGATCGCTGGGGCGACTGTCCCCTTTGTCACCTATCTAGTTGATGGGCTGTTGCGCCTGGACGATGCCACGGGAGCAATTAGCATTAGCGGCTTGCCAGCGATAGTGGGGTTGTTGGCATTGGGCATCTTTGCCGATGGCGCTGCGGGTCAGGGCTGGCACATGACGGGCGTGGAGAATTACCTGGGGGTGAGTGGTCAGGGTGTCTCAGGTCTCTTAACGGGCGATGGCTTTCAGGCAGATTTTCCTGGTCAACTTCAAGCCCAAGTCATCGGCATTTTAAGTTTAGCCTTGTGGGGTTTTTCTAGCGGTATGTTGATCTGTGCCCCGTTAGGCTTGTTGTTGCATAGCCTGTTGCGGAGCACGCGCACACCCGTTGCCGCGCCTGGTGTGGCGGGTGATCCAGGCGGATTTACGGCTGAACCTTTGCGCCAAGCACCCTATCCACCACCCAACTATCCCCCTCCGCCACCAGGCGAACGTGGGAATCGTCCCCGCTTACGCCAACCAGATGATCGACCCCGGTCTCCGTAGAGAGTTCTACAAAAGAGAATTTCACAGAAGAGTAATTTACAGGAATTAAAATAGGCTCAGGGTGCGGAACCCCGGACCTATTTTGTTTTTCCATCAAGCCCTGGTTGCTCGCCTAGACGAGTGCCGATAAAGTCGGGCGCACCGTTGAGAAAGCTGCGCGTGTCGATGGCGCGCTTGCCCGCGGGCTGGACAGTATGTAGCAGCAGCAGCCCTTCACCTGTTCCGACTGCCGCGCCTTCAGGCACAGCAACCACTTGCCCTGGTCTGGCTTCTCCTTGAATCACGGTTTCTTGAATCACGCTCGCATGCCAAATCTTAAAGGGTTCACCGCGCCAACTGGTATAGGCCGTCGGCCAGGGTGCATAGGCGCGCGTCATGCACTCAATGTAGGCGGCGGGTTGGTGCCAATCGATCTGTCCATCCTCTTTTTTGATCAACCGGCAGTGTGAGACCTCGCCCGGCAGTTGATCTTGTGGGATGGGTTCGATCTCCCCAGCCAGCCAGCGTGGCAAGGTCTCCACCAGAAGCGCTGCCCCTTGAGAGGAAAGCCGTTCTGAGAGGCTTGCGGTTGTATCGCCGCTTTGAATTTCCTGATCGGCCTGGGCGAGCACAGGGCCGGTGTCCATGCCTTCGTCCAGGAGCATAATGGAGACGCCCGTTTTGGCATCGCCATTGAGGATGGCGGCTGTGATCGGCGAGGCACCTCGATAGGCAGGGAGCAAGCTGGCATGAACGTTGATGGAGCCGTGGGTGGGCAATGCCAAGACCGCGCGGGGCAGGATCAATCCGTAGGCCGCGACTATAAGGAGATCGGGTTCAAGCGCTGCCAACGCCGCCAGGGCATCGGGCTGTTTGCGAAAGCTGGTCGGCTGGAGGACGGGCAATCCATAATGCTCAGCCTCTTTTTTCACGGGGCCTTCAATTAGCTTTTTGCCGCGTCCTGCGGGACGGTCGGGCTGGGTGATGGCTGCGACCACTTCCCAATTGTGATCCGGCGCGTGGTTCTGCAAAGCGGTGAGTGATGGGACGGCGAAATCGGGCGTCCCCATAAAGACAATACGGATTGGGGTCATGAGTAGATCCACTAAATGTTAGAGAGTTTGATGTGTTTGCTTGAGTATATCATTGCATTGGCGGGCGTTTGACCTTCCTCGGAGCGGCCCAGGAGGCTCCCCGCTCCCAGGAAGGGGTGGTGGCACGTTGTTAGGATGCAGATTTAAACAGAGTGTTGGCGTCGAAGAGGCCAAAGGCGTTGATGTAGGCATCAATGGAGAGGGCGATGCGTTGCACGACTGCCTGATGGGGGTTGGGGAGGATGGGTGCTAGATTTGCATAGAGTTGCTCACGCGCGCGCTGTACATGTTCATTTGTCCA
>JBBQIG010000422.1:0-5230 GCA_038324715.1 Anaerolineae bacterium
ATTGGCAACAGCAACACCCTTGCCACAGGCAACACCTATCCCCACAACATCTCTACCCACAACGTCTCTACCCACAGTCGAAGCGACGGCAGTCATCTCAGATGTTGCTCTAGTGCCCACGCCGACTTTTGTCATTGTCACCTCAACGCCGACACCTGTAGATGTCTTGGAAGAAGCCACCCGTGTCGCCTATGCGACCGAATGGGCAGCTATATTTGGCCCATCAACGCCAACGCCTGCAAATATGGCAACTGCGACCCCAACCCTTACACCGATTGTCCTGCAACCGACAGCGATACCAGAGAATGAAGCAACCGCCGTTCGCATTGCCGTCTATGCAACAGCAGCAGCCTTTACAACAGGCACACCAACACCCTACCCACCCAATGCGATCGTGCTGATCGCAACAGATACGCCTGTTCCACCCACCAAGACACCGAAACCCAGCGCCACACCGACGCCAATCTATGTGCTCTTGTCCGACATTCCGCTGAAGGAACCCACGCCCACGCCCAATGTACCCCAGGCGCTGGTGGGCAAAATCGTCTTCCTATCGACCTATAATACTTCGTGGAGGAATCCAAAGGCGCTGGTGATGAACCCTGATGGAACCGATGTCGGTCTGTTAACAACCAACTTCTTCTACTATGCGGCAGAGGATCGCGATGCTTGGTCTGCGGATAGCCGCTTCCAAGTCTATAGTCTGCGCGAGTCGGGTGGAGAAGCTCATAATGCTGGCTTAACCCAAGTCTTCTACAACGACACCTTGTACAATAGCAATCGCCATCAGTTAACCTATTTTGGTGCTGGCGTCGCATGGGATCCCGCTTGGTCGCCCACCAATGAGAGCATTGCACTCGTCTCCAGCGAAAGTGACAACGATGAAATTTGGGTAGCCCAGCGCGGTCAATGGCCCCCCATGCAGTTGACCAAGAACGAGTGGGAATGGGATCATCACCCCAGTTTCTCACCCGATGGCAGCGAGATTGTCTTCTCGTCAAACCGGGTAACAGGCCGTCGCCAAATTTGGATGATGACCAGCAGCGGCGGGGATCAACGCCAGATTACCGACTTCCCATTCGAGGCATGGAATCCCGTGTGGGTGAAATATACGAACTGACGTGAGGACTTAGCTTCACGTCAGTTCAATATTTATATTGCCGACCAAAATATCCGCACGCATAGCTCCTTTGCAGCGGATAGCATCAAACTGCGCGCCACTGGCTGGCAACCGCAAGTGAGCCTGTGCGCAGGACTCGCCGAAATCATCAACCACTTCACAGCCCTACGCCGCTTCATGCCCCGCTTTGATGAGTTAGATGACCTATAGCACCCTACTTACTATACACGCCTGTGTTCTCTGCGAGTGGTGAAGGCTATGGCAAACACGTTCGATCCACCATCTTTTACGACTCTCTCGTTAATAAGTACTAGACTCCTGCGTCAATTCGGCCAGTTTTGCAGGCTACGATCTAGCAAATGACTATTGCCAGATCTGATTAGGCTCATTAGAGTAGATGCAGGTATGTACAGTGGAGAACCATACCCACCTTCTGGCAGAAGCCCATGCTCGTCACTTGTGGGAGGAGCAGTTGTGGCACTATCGCGCCAGCACGTTCTTGTCAGTGAATTGACACGCTCGCTTCCTTGAATCTGGGATACAATTTTTATACTCATGGACAACAAAACAATGAGCGTTTTAGCGGGAAATCAAATCTACGGCATAAAAATATTTGCTCCCGCAATGCCTGTCAATCTCAAGAGGACAAAAAGGCAGTGACTTGAATTGCACAAAGTCCTTAGCCTACTGAAAAACATGCGTATTCCTGCTATCCTGATAACCAATTATCAAAAAGCAAAAGCATTGAACCTCTTCAAAAAGTATGTCAGCCAATTTGCTGCCCAGGAGCATGGTGCAAGCATCGTCTTCATTGCACTCGCATTCCCGGTACTTTTGGGCTTCGCCGCTTTAGCAATTGATGGCAGCAATGCCTATGCCCAACAGCAGCGCATGCAAGTTGCGGCTGACGCCGCTGTCTTCGCGGGCGTAAGACTTCTGGCGCTGGCGAACAGTACCGACAAGCAAGTAGAGGCCGAAGCAAAAAGCTTGGCTACGCTGAACGGTGCCGATAGCATTGCCTTGAGCTATCTCAAGAACAAGACTGAAATCCAGGTGATAGCCACGCGCACCTTTGACACCTTTTTTGCAGGTGTCCTTGGCTATGCCACGATGACCGTGAGTGCCTCGGCAAATGCTCAATTCGGTACAGTGTCGAGCGCGGGCAATCTGTTGCCAATGACCTTCCACTGTGATGACATGGACGATTACACATTCGGGGCCGAGTATCAACTACATGATACAGACAAGCTTGCACCGGGCAACGTTGGGTGGTTAACGTGGGACGGTTCCAATAGCGCCAAAGAGCTAGCGGAGTCAATTGCCCAGCCTGGCAATAGTCCAATATTGAAAATTGGTGATTCAATGGAAGGCGTACCTGGCAACAAGAACAGTTCTGCCGTGCGCGCCGCGCTGGATGACTGGATCAACAAGACAGTCACCATCCCTCTTTATGACGAAGTGGACGACAAAGGTTCAAAGACCACCTATCGAGTCTGCGGATTTGCCCAGTTTGTGTTAATTAAACGCGAAGACAAAACAACGGTAACGGGAAAATTCGTGCGCAGGATACTGCCAGGAGAGGAACTTTCTAATGGTGTTACAGATTACGGCTCACGTGACATCCGCCTTACCCAGTAGAGATTCACAAAATCGTAGATAGCAGCCAATCTATAAGCTGGCTTGTACATCTGCCCGCGACATAACGATTTCTTATTCAGCACTTTTTCCTGCAAAAAATACTAGCACCTCACGCAGAGGTGCTAGCCTAAAATCTACTCCTAATGTAAATTGACCTGCCGATTGGATAGACTTCAATCTCCCTAAGCGGCAGGTTCGTCCGGCGCGGCTTCTAACTTCTCGATCAGCCAGACCAAGTCCGTCCGTGTCACCACACCAACCAATTGTCCTCGCTCAATCACAGGCAGCATTGTAATTTCGGGATCCAACATCACCGCCAATGCATCGTCGATCGGGGCATCCGGGGCAATTGTCTCCACCTCATCATTCATTAAGTCTGCCGCCGTGACAGCCAACGCCTGCCGCAACTGCTCCTTATACTGGCGGTATTCCTCAATGTTCACCGGAATAACAGCAGATAGGAATGAAATATAATGCGGCTGATGGACGGGCGCACTGCGTGCAATCAACTCCATCTCGGTAATCAGGCCCAAGAGCATACCACGGTCATCGACCACGGGCACGCCGCTAATTACGTTCTCACGCATAGTGCGCGCCACCTCGCGAATCTCAGTGGTAGGGCCAACAGTAATGGCGGGGCTGCTCATAATTTCACGAACTAACATAGAAGTCTCCTGCCCCACAGATAAGGGCTAGATTGAATGTAGAGTAACAGGCGATCATACTGGCAACGTAACCAGCAACGTTACCAAATAGGCTACACAACAAATTGACCGTTGCGATAAAATAATTCACCATCCACCAGAATTTCGCTCTCCTGGCGCATATCACAGATAAAGTCCCAATGCACAGCAGACTGATTGCGGCTCCCCGTTTCTGGATAGCCCGACCCAACAGCCACGTGCAGTGTACCACCAATCTTCTCGTCATAGAGGATGCTTTTGGTAAAGCGTTGAATCTGGTAATTCGTGCCGATGGCAAACTCGCCCAAATAGCGCGCCCCAGCATCACTCTCTAGTTGGCTAATTAAATATTCCTCATTTTTGGCGGCAGTAGCGCGTGCTACCTTACCATCTTCAAAGAAGAACTCTACGCCATCCACCTCACGCCCCCCGCGCAAAGCAGGGTAGGTAAAGCGAATCCAGCCATTGACCGACTCTTCCACAGGCCCCGTGTAGATCTCACCACTGGGCATATTGCGCTTGCCATCCGAATTGATAAAGGTACGTCCAGCAATTGAGAGTTTCAGATCAATGTTTGGGCCGCGTACCACCACCTGCTCCTTGCCACGCAACCACTCGACCAGACGCTGTTGGGTATCATGGATCGCTTGCCAAGCGGCAACGGGGTCGGGCTGGTCGGCATAGGTGGCGGCGAAGACAAATTTTTCATAGTCAGCCAAGCTCATGTCTGCTTCTTGAGCAAAGGCGGCGCAGGGATAATTGGTCAGCACCCAACGGTGATTACCCGCTGCGCTGCGCTCCAGATAGGTGCGAGAAAATTTACGGCGCGCACTCTGATAAAGCTGTTGGCGCTTGGGTTCAATGCCATTGAGCGCACGCGTGTTAGTTGCTGCGTGAATACCAATGCGTACATCTGCCTGTTCAGCCATCACCGCATCCAGCGGCGAAACCCAGCCCAATTGCTCCTCATTCGCCTCGCGCAGCACAATCTCAGAAAGTTCATCACTATCAATCTGAATCGTGGGATTGCCCCCAGCGCGTACCACTTGGCGCACAGTCTCTTCAATCAAAGGCATCGCCACAACATGACCACGCACCAAAACCCAATCACCGGGCTTTACTTCTGTAGAATAGTTAACGAGAATCTTGGCTAGCTTCTCGACATTTGGATCAGACATTACAATTTCTTCCTACTCTTCTTCCTGGCACACACGGACTCCCTAGCGCACACGGAGCACGATTTTGCCGATATTTTCATTGTTTGCCATGCGCGCGTGCGCGGCATTGGCTTCGCTAATGGGCATGCTCGTATCAATCACGGGGCGAATCTCCCCACGTTGGATCAGATGCCAACAGCGGTTTATAAATGTATCTTTAATGTCCTGCTTTTCCCCCAGGCTGCGCGAACGTAGCACAGAGCCAATCAACCGCGCACGCTTACGCATGAGCAAGCCAATGTCCAAATTGATTTGGCCCCCTCCCAGCGTGGCAATAAAGACCAGACGCCCGCGCACTTTGAGCAATTCCAGATTACGCTCAAAATAGGAAGCCCCGACCATATCCAAAATCACATCAACACCTTGTCCTTGCGTAAATTCCTTCACCTTTTCGACAAAGTCCTCGCTGCGATAATTGATGGCAAGGTCGGCACCCAATTCACGGCACGCAGCCACCTTCTCATCAGTGCCAGCCGTGACAATCACCCGGTGGCCCAAATGATGAAGAATTTGAATGGAGGCAGTGCCGACACCACTGGCACCCCCATGCACCAACACCAGTTCGCCCGGTT
>JBBQIG010000423.1:0-5227 GCA_038324715.1 Anaerolineae bacterium
ATAGGCGAATGTCAGAGCAAATGCCGCAAAAAGCGGCCCCCAAGGTCCCAAATTGAACGGACCAGACAAATAACGCCGTAACCCTTCCGGCGCGTCCCAGATATCTTGTGCAATCAATGCGTCGGGGACCCAGAATAACCATGTGAAGCCGTAGGCGACGAGCATATAGAGCCACACATTGCCCCTCTGATGCATAAGGCCCACCCCTTTCCCCTCGGTTGCTATCGGTAAAAGAGCACACCCACGTCAGCCATCCGATATAGTGGCGATAATAGCGCGATAATGGCAGAATCCCATATTAACATTGGCCAACGATCATCTCCTAAAGGCTTATTGATATGCCGCCAGGGAGTTTGCCAGCGAGCTATTGATCTGCGTAGCCAGTTCATTGGATAGGTAACTGGCGTAGCCTAGAAGCGAGATGAGGCCATAGGCACTGCCACTGAACCGATGGGTTGCCCGAACCCGTACCACCGGCTATGGGGGATCCGTTGTCTCAAACACAACCGTATCTTCGCCAATCCATGTGACTTCGCCATCGGAAGCGTATGCGACTTGCACGGTCGTCTCCGAACGCGCATAGAAAGGAGTCCAGAAAAAGGTCGTGGGATCCTCAATTTCGATGACGAGGACGCTGCCTTCAGCCGCTAGCAACGGCTCCGCATCTGGGTTGAGTTCTGGGTCGATCTCTGGGTTAATCTCGCCTAGGTATGGGTTGGTCTGCAATGCTTCACGCAGCGCTCCGACCAACTTGTTTTCAAATTCCTGCGGTGCCTGCACATACAGGTCAACATCTTGATTCAACGGAAATCGGCTCTGTTCGTCAACACTGGAGGCAAAGGTTGAAGCGCTAGAATTGACCGCCATCTGCCCTTGCAGCAGGCGAAAATCTAGCAGGAGAAAGATGGCAGTGAAAACAACAAGAAGACCGACTAAAAGGAGTATAAGTTGGGTAGACTGTTTCATTATCTTCTCAAGACTCTTGCAATTTTCCCCTTTCACCTGGAGTGGCAGATGTGCCACTCCAGGTGAAGTCATAGTAAATCAATTACTCAATCCTGGGCACTTCAAGTGTCATACCACCCTGGGCAAGTTCAAAGCCAGTCACCTCGCCATCTTCGTCCACCAGGAAGCGCACCTGGGCATCAACTATCCGCAAGAAGAACTCGGTCTCCGACTCGGAGTAGATCGCGACTGGGGGTTGCCCCGGGATCTGGACGAAGAGTTGCCCGTCCTCGAGCGTGACGATGGCCTCAGCTCCCGGTTCGAGTTCATAGCGACCCACGTAGCGCTCCAGAATTGCGGGATCAACGTCGATTTCTGTGCGCATGACGGGCATCTCGTATTCCTCACCAAAGAGAATGGCGCTTAGATCGTTGGCGATGCTCCCCGCGGGTGCCCCCTCTACATTAGTGAGCACGACCACCACCGCACCCTCCTCTGGGAAGAACTGCATGTAGGATTGGAAGCCATTGATGCCTCCGCTATGTCCGATGACGGGGCGTGCAAAGAGTGTGTTGGTTTGCCAGCCATAGGCGTATCCACCCCCAGTGGGTGATTCGATAACGGGTCTGAAGAACTGCGCTCGCGCTTCCTCGCTCAAGACAGTGCCATCGCGCAATAGCTGCCACCATTCATAGAGATCGAGTGTCGTGGAGTAGAGTGCGCCAGCCCCCGAGGGTACCGTCAAGTCGATATAGCGGGCGTGGAGCAACTCTTCTTCTCCCATCATATAGCCCTCGGCCATATTTTCAATGACTGCGGCTGTTCGCTCGTAGGCAGTGTTCTCGAGGACCAGTGGGGCAAAGAGTTCCTGCTCAACGTACTCGGCGTAGCTCTGTCCGGAGAGTTCCTCAATGATGGCGCTGAGAAGAACGTAGTTGGAGTTGCTGTAGCTGAACTGGCTACCTGGCTCGAACTCTAGAGGCATCTCCGCAAAGCGCGCGATCAGTTCGTCCAGCGTCGTAGGCAGATGCATCGTCTGCTCATAATCGGAGAAATTGGTGTAGTTAGGAATGCCAGACGTGTGGGATAAGAGATTTTCCACGGTGATCTGATCACCACCTGGATAATCGGGCAGATAGGTGGAGAGCGGCTCGTTCACATCCAACTGCCCCTCATCCTGAAGTTGGAGGATGGCTGCCGCCGTGAACTGCTTCGTCAGCGAACCCAAGCGGAACTTGGTCTGGGGCACATTGGGCACGTCGAATGCCAAGTCAGCCATGCCGTAGCCAGCACTATGAATCACCTCGTCGTCACGCGCCACCAACACCGATCCCATAAAACGCCCAGTCTCCACATGGGCTTGCAGGTAGGCGTGCATCTCTGATTCGATGACCACATCTTCAGCATTTTCAACAAGCGCTAGGGGCGATACCTGCGCAGTCGTGGCTGCGTCCGCCCGTACCATCAGGTCAGCCTGGGTGCAGGCTGCCAGCAGCATAGGGAAAAGGCTCACAGCGACAAATGTTACCCACTTCTTTCTATACACGATTGGATTCCTCCGTTTTGACTCATCACGCATTGCCATGTCACTGCCATTCAGTGAAGCTAATGCCAGTTCTGTTAGTGCCAGTTGTGTTAGGCTTTGACAGTACATCCACACCTACCCTAGCGAGGGCTAACTCCCAACACAACAGGTACCGATAGACGCGGCAGATAGAGACACGGATAGCAGCGCAAGGCTGCCAAGTTACGAAGTTAGTCGCACAAGTGTGACCGGCGTCATAATTCCCTTCATTGTTCAAAATCCTTTTCTGGGGCATGATCTAGATCTTCTCAGCCGACAACACGCCTACACTTGTTTATAAAGATTCCCTGACGACGAACTTTCATGCAGTTGCAGTCATGCGGCTTGCGCACTAGTGATGGCTAGTCATAGCCACCAGATAAAAGGGGGAACGATGATCCTGGCTTCTTACAACGTTGAAAATCTATTTGAACGTCCAAGAGTGATGAACCAAGAGACCGGTGGTAGCGCAGATCGGTGGGAGGAGGGGCGGCGCATTCTCAATGAATTTGCTGCGCTCAACGCGCTGATTACCCAGCCCCTCTATTCAACCCAAGACAAGCAGAAAATCATTGAGTTGTTAAAGAGCCTAGGACTTGAAAAGAGTGATTCCAACAAGTTCATCATTCTTCGTCAGAATCGCGGTCGCCTCATCAAGCGCCCCAGAGGCAAACCCATAGAAATCGTTGCCAGTGGCAGATATGATTGGATCGGCTGGGTCGAACTAACCCAAGGGCACGTACAAGAGACTGCAATGATGAATACAGGCCGCGTGATCGATGACATTCAAGCCGATGTGTTGGCTGTGATTGAGGCAGACAACCGCATTGCTCTCTCCAGATTTAGCGAGTATGTGTTGACTAGTGTGGGAACCAGCCCCTATGAGCATGTCATGGTTATTGATGGCAATGATGAACGCGGCATTGATGTTGGCATTATGACCAGAGCAGGCTATTCAATTCTATCTGTCTGTTCACATGTCGATGATCTAGACGTAGTAGCCCCAGCAGATGGCGCAGTTGCGTTAGGAGGACCCAGCAAGATATTTGGACGCGACTGTCCAGAATATCTGATTGAAACACCCAGCAAACAACGCCTTTGGGTGCTTGTGAATCACTTCAAGAGCAAAGGCTATGGCACACAGGCAAGTTCCAATGCGCGACGCAAAAAGCAAGCAAACCGGGTACGCGAAATCTATGAAGCGTTGCTCGACAAGGGCGAGACATTCATTGCGGTCGTGGGCGATATGAATGATACACCCGACAGCGATCCACTATCACCACTGCTCGGCAATGGCTCGACGCTGAAAGACATCAGCGCACACCCCCAGTTTGATGACATGGGTAGACCTGGAACCTACGCCAATTGCACCAAGAGCAACAAAATCGACTATCTTCTGCTCTCGCCCGAACTATTTGCCAGGGTTCGCAAAGGTGGCATCTTTCGTAAAGGCGTGTGGGGCGGGAAGAACGGAACACTGTGGGAGATATACCCAGAAATGAAGAAGGAGGCTGACGCCGCATCTGATCACGCGGCTATTTGGGCAGAGATAGACTTATAGTGACAGGTGTTGGCACAGAAAGGAGGTGCGAATATGTGTATCCGCACCCCTTTGTTCTAAAACAAATTATCCCTACATTTCTACCCGCTTACTGCCATTTGCCCTGAACAAGCGGCTTTTCCTTCTCTGCCGACTGCTGCATACGCAGCGCCTCAAAGACATCTGCCGCATCCTTGTCAAGATTCCCACTCTCGGCTTCCAGGTCAATGCCTAGCTCTTCTAAGCTCTCATCGGTGCTGATGAGCAAGATCTCCACCCCAGCATGGTCAAGCAACGCAGGGGGATCGGCGTCAATAAAGCGACGCCCCTGGAAGCGCTCTTGCAAATGCTTAGGCAGTTCCGCCTTTTGGTCATCTTCCAAGCCAACGCCATTGGGTGCTGAAGCATTTGGGTTCTTGACGCTGAGTACATAGGTGGCTGCACGCGCGATGTTTAGCTCTTTCTGTACCTCGCTGGGCTGCTCTGGCAACGCCAGTTCATAGCTCAAATGCGTGTGGTTGCCATGACGCGAAATTTGATATTGTCCCGTACCCGCAGGACGCATTGCCGCCACGAAACGCTCGCCGCGTGTCTTGGTCTCATAACTTTCGGCACCCAATTGTTCCTTGAGTTGCTTGTCAGTCCGTACAACCTCATCGACAAATCCCCAAAATCGTTCGCCACTTTTACCCGCTTCCGGCAATCTCTTTTTGCCAATCACAATCAGCCGGTGATTGTTAGAGCCTTCTGGATGTAGCAGCAAGAAGAATCGCTGCACATCTGCCAGCCCTGCAACCGCTTGCTCTTCCACAGCAGGACGATAGAGAAAGAAGATCTCTCCACTTTCTAAGGTCTCAGTTTGATTGTTTTTCTCTTGTTTTGCCACAATGGTTTTCTCCTTACCCATAACGGCTATCGGTTCTTCAGATATTTCTACAGCTGTACTGAGCAGGCTAGCTTTTGCAAAGCTTTACAGCACAGTTACTTTCCGATTATTCTCTTCCCAGTATAAGAGTAAAACTCGTCGCTCTCCATTCTCTTCGATATAGATAGAAGATAGAGGTATCGATAGAACTATAGTTCTCTATTGCTGCCTAAAATCAGTTGTGTAATATTTGCAGCCGCGCTATATTTATGTCCACTTTTGGTCATAGAGTTACTTGTAAACAGTTACTTAA
>JBBQIG010000424.1:0-5220 GCA_038324715.1 Anaerolineae bacterium
CAGTGGTTACTTATTATTAAGATCCGAGGAGCAGAGAAATCTTATATCATGTTGGGATGTGGAGCAAGTGGCGAAAAATCAGACCCCTCATGCCGCCGGATGCAGCATAGTTACTCTCTCTAGGATTGAAGTTTAAGATAAACAGGGGTACAACCCATAGAAATATTCAGGGATTTGAATGACATGAATTTTTTTGTGTTGCGATGAAGCATTCTTTATTGCACAATGCTGGCGCGTGCTATGGTACGGCAGACACATCTTGTTTGTCCTAGTTACAGTGCGATCACACTGTAATCATCGTTCGTAAGTAACCTCTTCATCCTCCTATTCTGACCGTTTGTATCTGACCGTTTGTATTTGTTGTACCTTGACGGTTACGTCCACAATCTATCGCTTCAAAGGAGCAACTCATGAGACAGAGCTTTAGTCGTCGTACTTTTTTGCGCGGCACTACATTGATTGGCGCTGGCGCTATCACTGGTTCACTATTGGCCGCGTGTGCTGCACCACAAGCAGTCACACCTGCCGAACAGGGCAGCGCGGGTGAAGAAGCGATCAGCATTGAGTGGTGGACTATCAATCTAAAGAACACCTTTGGCGAAATCATGCAGGGCTATATCGATTCCTATGAAGCGGAACACCCCAACGTCACCATTGAATGGGTGGACGTGCCGGGCAACGATGTGGCGCAAAAATATGCCACGGCGCTGGCTGGCGGTAGCGCTCCTGATGCCGCCAATATGTATCAGATGGCGCGCTTTATCGAATTAGGTGCGGTGCTTGAACTTGATGGTCTGGTAGCGGCTGAGGATCAGGAAGCCTTTGGCAGTTTCTGGGAAGCGGGCGCAATCGGCGGCAGCCACTATGCAATCCCCTGGTACGCGACCTTTGCCCGTCCAGCGGTGGTCAATGGCAAACTGGCGAAGGCTGCGGGCGTTGACCTGGCGAATCCGCCGCAGACATGGCAGGAAGTCTTTGAAATTGGCCGCAATGCCAAGGATGTGTGGGGTCCCGGCGTGAATCCGTGGGTTGACTGTTGGACGAGCAAGTCATGGGCCTTTGAGGAAGGGTTGAACATACTCAATGAAGATTTCACCTCAGCAGCGGTCAACACGCCAGAATGGGAAGCGCATATTGATTCGATCTTGGCCCTGAATGACGAGGGGTTGTTGAGCCTCGACTCCTATGCCTGTGCGGACGTGCGCGTCGCCATCGACTGGTTCTGGCAAGGGATGGGGGCGTTTATCAACAGCGGAACCTACATTCTCAACCGCACAGAAAATGAGGTTTTGGAGGCAGGCGAGTATGACATTATCCCCACAGTGGTGGGCAGCGCCAGTCGCATTGCGTATGACCCGCAGATCTTTGTAATCGCCAAAGATTCTGCCCACCCTGAAGTCGCAGTCGATTTCATTATGTCAATCGTGCGCCCCGAGAACTTCATCCCCTTTGCCAAGGCAGTCGCCATTGCTCCGGCTTACCTGCCCGCATTGCAAGATCCCTTCTTCACAGAGCCACCTGCGGAGGAACCAGAAACCTATCAGGCTGCCCTGATCCGCAAATCCATTGATATTGGCATTGCCGATATGCAACGCGTGGCAATGGAGCCTTTGAGCGAACCTGTCTTCTATTGGACAACTGTGGATGTGGAAGTTTGGCAACGAGTGGCGAATGATGAGTTGGCGCTTGTAGAGGGAACCCTCTCCACCGCAGACTTTTTGGCGAAGTGGGAAGAGTCGATCAATGCCGCGATAGCCGATGCGCTAGAGGCGGGTGTCGCTTAATCTGGGTGCATCTTTTCACTTGGGGGATGATGGGGAAGCAGAGACTTTCACCCGTCATCCCCTCCCACCCGATCATTTTGTTGCTTGAATGGAACCGTTGAACATGTCCACGACCTCCGTGCAACCCATGCAACCCATGCAGGCAAAACCTGCACCCCGACGTATGAGCATGCAAAGGCGACGAACCTACCTCGCCTACCTCTTTCTGGCACCTGCACTACTTGGGCTAATTACATTTCTGCTGATCCCCCTCGTTTGGGGAATCTGGATCAGCTTTACAAGCTATACGCCAGGTGTCCCCAGCGACTTTATTGGCTTTGAAAATTACCGCCGCGTCTTTAACGATGAAATTGTGCGCGCGGCGACATGGGTCGTACTCAAATACGCAGCGGTCGTCATTCCCTTTCTGGTGGTCGTCCCCCTGCTCATGGCCTGTCCCCTCAACCGTGAGTTTCGCGGGATCGGCATCTTTCGCGCAGGGGTCTATTTTCCTCACATTGTATCGATGGTTGTCGTTGCCACCATGTTTATCTATATCTACCGGAGTGACGGCATCATCAATCAGGTGATCTGGCGGCTATCACAGATGGTCGGGATAGAATTTGAACCCATCTCTTTTCTAAAGACGAGCAATTGGGCATTGCTGGCAGTCATATTTGTCACCATATTCAAGGCGAGCGGCTACTATGCAATCCTCTATCTTGCTGGTCTACAGAATGTACCCAGCGAACTCGTAGAAGCGGCCCAGATCGATGGAGCCAACTGGGGACAACGGTTATGGAATGTGATCTTGCCAGAGATTCGCCCGATGGCGACGTTGATCGTCATTGTAGCTTTAATTGGTAGCCTCAAGCTCTTTGGCGAGGTCTTTGTAATGACTAGCGGCGGCCCTGGGCTGGCGACACAAAGCCTTTTGCTAACCGTCTATCAACAAGCATTTCAACATTTCCGCTTTGGCTATGCCTCAGCGCTGGCGATTGTCATGACAACGGTGATTCTATTGCTTTCGTGGATGAGCCTCAAAGTGTCCGAATGGAGTCAGCGCTAATGGCCTACACAAAAACGACACCCCAGCCAAAACTATTGATCAGCCAGGAAGGCCGGACACGCGCGCCCAAGATCCCGTGGGGCAATCTGTTAACCGTGGTGATCATGACACCGCTTCTTTTCGCCTTTCTCTATCCCTTTTTGTGGATGTTTGCGGTCTCAATCTCGCCTTCCTCGCTCAACCCCTATGCCTACCCGCCCAACTTGCTGCCCTGGATCGGCGGCTGGGTTCCCACGCTAGGCCATTTTGGCTCTCTAATGGAGCAATTCCCCTTCTTTCGCTTTTTGTTGAACAGCTTCATCTATGTGATTGGCGAGATCCTACCGATGCTCTTTGTCTCCTCGCTGGCGGGCTATGTGCTGGGACGCTGGATATTCCCGGGGCGAGATTTCATTTTTACCCTGATCTTGGCAACCTTTATTGTCCCGGCAGAAGTGACCCTGATCCCCACCTACCTCGTCGTCAAATCATTACTGGGGTTGAACAACTATCAGAGTTTAATTGTACCGGTGTGGACTAGCGCCTTTACGATTTTCCTCATGCGTCAGGCATTCCAAGGATTGCCACAGGAGTTGGAATCAGCGGCGATTGTAGATGGTGCGGGGGAATTTCGTGTTTTCTGGCAGATCATGTTGCCCTTAACGCGGCCCACACTCGCCTTCGCCGCCACAACGGCCTTTGCAGCCACCTGGGGCGACTATCTGCGTCCGCTGATCTACTTGACGAGTGAAGAGTTTTACCCCATCACGCTGGGGATCCTCATGCTCAACTCGGCCTTTTATGGCAGCTTCAATGTGATTGCGGCAGGTATGGTGCTAGCCACGCTGCCAATTGGCATTGTCTTCTTTCTGGCGCAAAAGCACTTTGTGCGCGGCTTATCAGAAGGGGCGCTGAAGGGTTGAGCCGTCCGAACGCGTTCACTTGAGCGCGTGCAACTTTCATCTACCCATACCACTGTTCTTGATGCCTTCGCGCTCTACCTCTGCATGCCTCCCCTTTGGTTCTACCCCCACATCAAACCGACCGCTGTGCTATGGCACATTGGTAGCATGTGGCTCTGCTCTATAATGAGATAACCCAATGAGATGACCCAACTGTACCTCATGGTAAATTCTCTCGAAGGAGCAGATAATGGCTGATAAAGCAGCAGACATCTTGGTAGATACTCTCATCGATTGGGGGGTCGAAGTAATCTTCGGCATCCCTGGCGATGGCATCAATGGCATTATGGAGAGCTTACGCACACGCCAGGACAAAATTCGCTTTGTTCAAGTGCGCCACGAAGAATCGGCAGCCTTTATGGCCTGTGGCTATGCCAAATTCACAGGCAAACTCGGTGTCTGTCTTGCAACATCAGGCCCCGGTGGTGTGCATCTACTCAATGGTCTCTATGATGCTAAACTGGATGGACAGCCAGTGCTTGCCATTACGGGACATCATTATCACGACCTCATTGATACCTTTGCCCAGCAGGATATTAGCCTCGACCGGGTTTTTGCCGATGTGGCGCACTATAACACGCGCATCATGGGGCCAGCCCATGTACGCAACGTTGCTGATCTAGCCTGTCGCACAGCCCTAGCCTACCGCACGGTCTCGCACATTAATTTCCCCGCTGACATACAATCGATGACGCTGGATCAGGATCAAGTTTCCAAGCACAACGTCCTGGGGCATACCTCGGACCATTTTGCGCGCAGCGCAGCATTGCCCGCCGAGTCCGATCTGCAACGGGCTGCCGAGATATTAAATGCGGGGAAGAAGATTGCGATTCTGGCGGGACGCGGTGCGCTGCATGCCACTGACGAGTTGGAGCAAATTGCCGAGTTGCTTGGCGCGCCCATCGTCAAACCTTTGTTGGGCAAGGCGGCTGTGCCCGATGACAGCCCCTATACCACAGGCGGCATTGGCGTGCTTGGCACGAAACCCTCACAGGAAGTGCTTGAGGATTGTGATACGCTGCTCATGGTTGGCACCTCTTTTCCCTACATCGAATACTTCCCCAAGCCAGGTAAAGCACGCGGGGTGCAGATCGACCTTGACCCCCAACGCATCGGCCTGCGCTATCCTGTGGAAGTTGGGTTAGTGGGTGACACGCGACGTTCTCTGCAACTGCTGATGCCTATGTTGCAGCGCAACGAAAACCGCAAATATTTGGAAGAGGCACAACAGGGGATGGCAAAATGGCGTGAAATGATGGAAGAACAGGGCACGCAGCGCGTGATCCCGATGAAGCCACAAGTGGTTGCCTGGGAACTTGGCAAATTAGCGGATGCCAACGCCATTGTCTCCTGTGACAGCGGCACCAATACCGTCTGGTGGGCACGCCAATTTATGGCGCAACGCGGCCAAATGCACTCTGTCTCTGGCACACTGGCGTCGATGGCA
>JBBQIG010000425.1:0-5218 GCA_038324715.1 Anaerolineae bacterium
TCAGATAAGGGAGGAGTCTCCAAAGATGTCAGCGAATCAAAATTCTTCCACGAATGGGCATAACGGTGCGAGCGCACATGCACCGGTGGAAAATGTAATCATTATCGGGAGTGGGCCTTCAGGCTTTACGGCTGGATTGTATGCGGCGCGTGCAAATCTAAATCCGTTGTTGATTACGGGCAATGATTACGGCGGGCAGGTCAGCATTACCTATGAGGTGGAGAATTATCCGGGTTTTCCTGAGAGCTTGAGCGGACCCGAGTTGGTGGAAAAGATGAAGATCCAAGCGGAGAAGTTTGGCACCCGCGTGGAGTTTGATTATGTTGACGAGATTGTCACCGATCAGCATCCGTTCCTGGTGCGTACAGCGAGCGGCAAGGAATATCCCACCAAGGCGATTATTGTCTGCACAGGTGCGCGCCCACGTTTCTTGGAGGTTCCTGGTGAAAAGGAATATACAGGCAGGGGCGTCAGCTATTGTGCCACTTGTGATGGCTTTTTCTTCCGTGGCAAGGATGTTGTTGTGGTCGGTGGCGGTGATAGCGCGGTCGAGGAAGGACTCTTCCTGACCAAATTTGCCACACGCGTGCGTGTGATACATCGCCGCGATCAACTGCGTGCCAGCAAGATTTTGCAGGATCGCGCCTTTAGCAATGAGAAGCTTGAATTCATTTGGAACACTGTGGTGAATGAAATTTCGGGCGATGCTGATGGCAAGGTTACGGGCATCACCGTCCAGAACACAGTGACTGGCGAAGTAAGCGAATTGGAGACCGACGGCGTCTTTGTCTATGTGGGCCATTTGCCCAACAATACGCTCTTCCACGGCAAGTTGGAACTGGATGAAGACGGTCATTTGATCACCGATACGCGCATGCGCACGAATGTGCCAGGCATCTTTGCGGGTGGTGAGATTATGGATAAGGTCTTTAAGCAGGTTGCAACCAGTGTGGGGCAGGGTTGTGCCGCCGCCATGCAGGCCGAACGCTGGTTGGCTGATGTGGAAGCACATGGCTATCCCGGCTTTGAAGATCCACGAGTCTTCCGTCTGCCACAAAAGGTCACCACTATCTAGAAGTTTCCCAAAAAGTCTCTGCTCGGCGAGCTAGACTGTTTATGAACGGGTGCAGCAAGTGAATGCTGCACCCGTTTTCTATTGGTCCGCTTTGGGCGATTGTCCTGTGTTACAATCCCTGGCATGAGTGAGGCGGAGCAAGTGGTGACGAAGAGAGAGGGTGCGGCAGTGGCGCAACCAGGGCTTGCACGCAGCGCAAGCTTGTTGGCAATGGGCAGTGCTGCCAGCCGAGTCTTTGGGTTGGCGCGCGAGGTGATGATTGCCACGCTCTTTGGTGCGACGGGTGAGGTGAGCGCTTTTCGCGTGGCAAGCCAAGTGCCGGTGCTGCTCTATGACTTTCTCGTGGGGGGCATGTTGAGTGCAGCCCTTGTGCCTGTGTTGAGCCAATATGCCCAACTGCGTAGCCGTGTTGAGTTTGCCAAGTTGCTGGGTCTCCTGGCAACTGTTTTGGGTACACTGCTTTTGTTGCTGGTAGGGCTGCTTGAAATTGCTGCTCCGCAACTGGCGTGGCTGCTGGCAGGTGGGTTGAGCGAATTTGACCCCGCGCTGCTCGAATTGACCACAAACTTGATCCGGTTGACCATGCCCGTTGCTTGGCTTTTATGCATGGCTGGGTTGGCAACCTCAGCCCTCTATGCGCTCCAGCGTTTTACCTTGCCCGCCATGGCAACCGCAATCTATAACCTTGGCATCTTGAGTGTGGCTCCACTTTTGGCCCAACGCTTTGGTGTGGTCTCGCTGGTGATTGGAATGTTGGTGGGGACGACTGCACAGCTAATCGTGATGGTGATTGATCTGCGGCGCGCCGGTGTGCGCTTTCAGATCAACGTTGACTGGCGGCATCCGGCACTGCTTAAGATTGTCCGTCTCTATCTTCCCATTGTCGTTGGCGTCGTGGTCAGCCTCTTGCAAGTGGGGCTGGATCGTAACCTTGCCAGCCGCACACAGGCAGAAAGCATTGCCTGGATGGCGACTGCAACCACCTTGCAACAGATGCCTTTGGGGTTGATTAGCATTGCGATTTCCCTGGCGGCGCTGCCCCGTTTGAGCCGGTTCTTTGCCGAGGGGGATGAGTCAAGTTATCGGGCGACGTTGGGGCGTGGCTTGCGGATGGTGTTGCTGCTGATTGTGCCTGCCGCGGTGTTGTTGTGGACGATGGGTGAGCCAGTGGTGCGGTTGCTTTTTGAGCATAACAGATTTACGGCACTCGACACACTTCAGGTTGTGGATGCGCTGAATATTTATCTGTTGGGTATGCTCTTTGCCGCAATTGATTATCCACTCAATCTTGCTTTTTACGCGCGCCAGAATACTTTCTTGCCAGCCGTTGTAGGGGTTGTCAGTGTGGGCTTCTATCTGGTGGCGGCGTGGCTCTTGATGGGGCCCCTTGGCTATCTGGGACTCGTTTGGGCCGATACTGCCAAGCAGATGGGTCATGCCCTGATTATGGTCGTGCTGATCATCTGGCAAGTGGGAATGGGTAAGGAGATGGGCGAGGAGATATTCGGTCAGGGCATGTTATGGATTGGGATGGCTGGTTTGGGTGCGGGGCTTGTGGCTTGGGCCGTGGCTAGCACCGTTGATTGGGTGTTGCTGCCGGGATTGGTACATGATCTGGTCTCGTTGGTGGTGGCTGGTAGTGGGGGTGTGGCTGTCTATCTGCTAATTCTGCGCTGGGCGCGGCTGCCAGAGTTGATGACACTTTCAGCGGGAATGCGCCAGCGGTTGCGTCGTTGAGTGGGTAAAATCGGATAACAGTGTGTGAAATTGTTGGCGAAGAATGACTAACTGAGCATTGTTTGGTTGGTAGGTTTGATCTCGTGGGAAGTGAGACGTATAATATTTACTTGGCGCGCTAGCGCGTTTGAACTTTGAAGTCTATTAGATTTTGGTCTAGTAGATTCTAGACGTTAATTGAGTAAAGGGAACCAACGATGGCGAATGCACGACGGCGCACACAGCGCCCAACCACCCGCAGCAACACACGCTCTACAGTGGCAAGGCCCACAGGCACAGCAAGCAGTGACGAAGAGCGTGTTTCAAAGGCGATGGACTGGGAGGCACAGTATAAGTATGTTACCAGTGACCTGCGCCAATTGCTGATTGTTTCTATTATTATCTTTGTACTGCTCTTTGTTGTTGGCTTTTTCATCTAGCTATAACCTAGCCAACTATAATCTTTGTGGTCGATCCACTTGGAAGAGATTTGGCGCAGACTTAGCACAAATTTAGCCTGGATCCAGTAGGGCATGGCTCATAATTTGCTGTCAGCGTCGATTGTAGAGTAGTCGGAGCGGGGCGATGGGCAGCATGGCAGGTGGGGTGATGATCAACTGCACCGCTACATGCAGGAACCAACAGAGCCAAAAATTGCGTGTGTAAAAGAAGAGAATACTGGTGGTTGTTAGTGCAACCAACTGGATCAGCAGTGAGAAGAAGCCGGGACGTAGCAACAGAAGCTCGATGATGACCACCCCTGCCGCACACCAAATGGCCCAATACCCAGGCAATTCCGGCGGGTTTGGAAGGGTCTGAAGCGTTTCCCAGATAGCTCCTCGCAAAAAATTCCAGTGAAATTGCTCAATGCCACACCACAAAAGGGTGTTACTTAAAATGTTCCACCCTAAACGCGGGGAATTTGTGGGTTGAGCGCCACCGGGTGGGGGAACATCAAAATCGGTGACAGCTCGCACGAGCATCAATAGCATGATGATTGCGAAGATAAGCCCCACGCCCAGCCCCAACCCTGCAAGCCAGTCATGTCCTGCCAACCCCAACAGCCGGGGCGATAGTCCTCCCAGGAGTAGACCCAGATAGGGGATGAGCAGCCAATGGACAAACCAGGCAGTTCCACGCCAACGTTGGGGAATGTACGCTTGAATTGAGAAGAGTAGTGCTGTGGTTAGAATGCCTACTAAGAGCCAGAAGCCAGGTGCATAGAGGCTGAATTGGGCACTGAGCCAGGTTGTTGACATAGTCAGATTTTAACAGAACTTATCCTGTGACAAGAATGGGTCTGGTGGCAAATAGAATGCTGCTGACCAGAAGTGTGTGTTTACGTGCGAATTCTTTTATTGATTATTCTAATTATTGTCATTGCGGTTTTCTACCGTCCGCGCGGTCTTTGGAGCCGCGTGATGCTCTTGTGGAACCAGCGTGACTATATCCTGAAGGTTGTTGTGGCCGTGGTGGGAATTTATCTGCTCTATGGCTTTTACACCATGTATGAGCGCGGCATGTTAAAGTGGGAATGGTACCAATAATGAGCCAGAAATTACAGGATACAAACGAAGCTGCTAACATCGCTGCCAGCGAGATCAACCCTGGCGTGTTGCCGTTGGAGCAGATTGAAGCTGTACACCGCCAACTGGGTTCGCGCGTGGTCGAGACACCCGTTTGGCTTTGGCAAGACCACGATCTGAGTGCAATTGTGGGCAGTGAGACGCAGGTGTTTCTGAAGTTGGAGCTTTTTCAGCATACAGGCACTTTTAAGGCACGCGGCGCACTCGCGGTGATGTTGTCGCTCGATCCAGCAACGTTGGCGCGCGGGGTTACGGCGGTCAGCGCGGGCAATCATGCGATTGCTGTGGCCTATGCGGCTCGGCTTTTGGGTACTACCGCCAAAGTTGTGATGCCCAAGAACGCCAACCCGCTGCGCGTGGCGCGTTGTGGTGACTATGGAGCCGAGGTGGTTCTGGTGGAAGATGTCACCGCGGCGTTTGCGCGTGTGGAGGAGATTCAGGCGCAAGAAGGTCGCACCTTTATCCACCCCTTTGAAGGCCCTTTGACCGTGGCAGGTACAGGCACGGTGGGTCTGGAATTTGCCCAACAAGCGACAGAACTTGACGCGGTGATTATCCCCGTGGGTGGGGGAGGCTTGATTGCGGGGATGGCGGCTGCGTTTAAGCAGGTGCAACCCCATTGTCAGGTCATTGGCGTGGAGCCAGTGGGTGCGGATACGCTCTATCGTAGCCTAATGGCTGGCACTCCTCAGCGGCTTGACAAGGTGCGCACGATTGCCGATAGCCTGGGCGCACCCTATGCCACACCGAATACGTTGGCTCTGGCACAAAACTATGTCGATGAAGTGGTCTTGATTGAAGACGACGATATGCGCCGGGGCATGGCGCTGCTGTTCCGCAG
>JBBQIG010000426.1:0-5217 GCA_038324715.1 Anaerolineae bacterium
GGCAAAATCAATGTGATCGAGCGCCCTCTGACCTCTGAAATACTGTCAACGGGTGACTTCGATCTCTTCAAGGCCGACATCTACGCATCGCCTGTGCTGGATCCCTACCCCTTGTGGAACCAATACCTGCGCACGGGTGCCTCTCAGAATTTCTCGCAATACTCCAACGCCGACTTCGATGCTCTGTTGGACGAACTGGCTAATACGCTTGATCTGGATGAGCGTCGCGCACTGGTCAGCACCGGGCTGGATATGTTGGACGAGAACCCGCCCTTCTTCCTGATTGGCTTCTGTGCCCATTCCGTGATCGCAGACCAAGCAGTCAAGGGTTTGGACATCGAAAACCGCGCATGGTCGAAGTTTGACCGCTTCGAGACAGTCTGGTTGGATCGCTAAACAACAGGTTGTTTCGGCAAAACGGTTAATGATTAGCGGGGGGACAATGAAGAAGCCTGTAGGTTAGCTTCTTCATTGCCCCCTATGTTTTTTGATGGATATTCTTGTTAGTGCATTTGCCGTCTGTTTAGTCTCTTTAAGATTATTTTTAAGGTTATCTTTAGAAGTAGAGCTCAAATGACTCAATATCTAATTCGGCGATTTTTACTTGCCTTGCTCACCATCTTTGGCGTGACAATTGTCATCTTTGTGGCAATGCGCGTGTTGCCGGGTGACCCGCTGGCGATGATTTATGGGGAGGGGCAAGGCATCTACGTGCTCTCCGAGGAGGAAGTAGCGGCGGCGCGTGCCAGTTTGGGGCTTGATAAGCCTCTCTATCAGCAATATCTTAGCTGGATGGTTGATGTTGCCAAAGGGGATTTAGGGCATTCATTCTGGGTCGATACGCCGATCAGCGATACCATTCTTCGACGCGGGCCAATTACCGCACAGATTGCCCTCATCTCGATTACGCTGGCGTGGTTGATTGGCATTCCTGCAGGAATTATTAGCGCCATGTGGCGAGAGACCTGGCTTGATTATATTCTGCGCTTTTTTGTCACGCTCTTCATGGCAATTCCAAGCTTTTGGCTGGGGTTAGCCATGGTGCTCTTTACGGTCTTGTTCTTGAATTGGCGACCCTCGATTACCATTACGCAGTTCTGGGACGACCCGCGAGAGAATTTCCTGATGGTGATTGGGCCTTCGGTGGCAATGGGGACGGGCATCGGCGCGATGATCGCTAGAATGACGCGCACCACCGTGCTCGAAACGCTGCGTGAAGATTATGTACGCACAGCCAGAGCCAAAGGGCTTAAAGAGTGGTCGTTGCTGATGCGGCATGTACTCAAGAATGCCTTACTGCCAGTGATTACCCTTTCAGGGCTTTCATTTGCCGCTCTCTTGGGGGGTGCAGTGGCGGTTGAGAAGGCATTTGGCTTTCCTGGTTTAGGTTCGGCCCTGGCACAAGGCGCAGTAGAGCGTGATTGGATGATGGTGCAAAACCTAACCCTACTCTTTGCAGTGATCTTTGTCTTTATCAACCTCTTCATCGACATCCTCTATGCATGGGTCGATCCGCGTATTCGGTATAGCTAGCAGCTAGCGATAACAGTAGAATTAGTAGCTCATACCCAGATTACTTGTAGTTAACGCATGGCTTGAGAAGTTTCATTTGATTGAAGGAATTCCAATGAGTACACCTGCTGCCACAATTGACCAAACAAGTGACCCAAAAGCACCGATACAATCATTGAACTTTGGTCAAGGGCTATGGAGTGCAGTAAGTAGTTTTGCCAAGACTTCACCCATGGGTGCAATCTCTGCGCTTTTTCTACTTCTTCTTGCTCTCGTCACCCTCTTTGCCGATCAGATAGCACCCTATCACCCATTCGAAGCTGACTTCGGTGCGCTGCGCCAAGCTCCATCGGCGCAACATTGGCTGGGAACAGACAACTTGGGTCGTGACGTTTTGAGCCGTCTTATTCACGGTGGGCGCATCTCGCTTGCCGTTGCCGTTGTTTCCACACTGTTGAGCAAGATCGTTGGCTTAGCCTGGGGCGTGCTCACAGGCTATGTCGGTTCCACCTTTGACCTTGTCAGCCAACGCATTGTGGATATATTGCTTGCCTTCCCCGGCATCATTCTCGCCATGTTGCTCTTGTCTGCGCTGGGTGGCGGCTTTACCACGGTCGTGGTTGCCATTACCCTGTTGAGTATTGCCGGAACAGTGCGCGTCATTCGTTCCGTCGTCTTGTCGGTCAAATCAATGGCCTATGTGGAATCGGCACAGGCAATCGGTGCAACCAGTTTGCGCGTGATGGTGCAACATATTACGCCACAGTGCATTGCGCCGATCCTGGTATTGACCAGTGCCTCCTTGGGTGGTGCCATCTTTGCCGAGGCAGCCTTGAGCTTTCTCGGCCTCGGCATTCCGCAACCAACGCCAAGCTGGGGCAACATGCTGGGGGGGATTCTCGCCAACCAGTTCCGCCCGCAATGGTGGCTGGTCATCTTCCCCGGTCTCACTATTACCCTCACCATTCTCGCCTTTAACCTCGTCGGTGATGCCCTGCGCGATCATCTTGATCCACGGCTCAAGGGCAGAATCAACTAAAGAATGACGGGCTAGCGTATGAAGGAGCCTTCTCTGGTACGCTAGCCCTTCTGTGCATCCCCTTCTATGCGTCCTTGTCGATAGAACCCCCTCAAACAGTCCGTTGAATTTGGTCAACTCCAGTCCACAATTGCTCCGGCGGCGCGGCGATGATAAGATGGGCATTCTATGCATCAACCCATCCACGACCGCGCTGTCGCGATTCTCCGCCTAGATACCCGTCGCCTGCTCTTGCTCGGCCTTTTAGCCGCAGCCACCATTGCCTTGCTGCTCACGCTGGGCGGCGGTCAAATTACCCTGGATGCGTTGTCCCATGCGGATTGGCGCTTGTTGGCGCTGGCGGCGCTGATTCATTATGGTGGTTTTGCCTTGCGTGGTCACCGTTGGCAACTGCTCTTAAAGACAGTGGGCTACCGCCTCGGCTATCTCTATACAAGCGGGGTACTCCTAAGTGGTTGGTTTGTGAGTGCTCTGCTACCTGCGCGCGCCGGGGATGCCTTTCGCCTGCTTGCCTTGCAGACGCCGCCACCTACGCAACCCCCTGTGCCAGTGGCTGCCGCGCTCGGCACCGTTGTGCTAGAGCGTGTGCTTGATATTCTTGCCATTCTGCTGCTTGGGGCTGGCTTTAGCTTGATGGTCTTGCAAGGCCGCATTCCTGGCTGGCTGCTGGGCGTCTATGGGGGAGCCTTAGCACTTGTGCTACTTCTGGGTGGGGTTCTACTCGCCACCCCCTTTTTGCTGGAACGCTTGCATACATTGTCAGAGCGTGCCTTGTGGCACAAGACATTGGATTTCCTCACCCAAATTGCCTCGACCCTGCGCCAACTTGCCCAACACCCTGCCATGGCAGCGCTGGCAGTGGGGGAAAGTTTGCTCATTTGGTTATGCGATGGGCTGCTGCTCTGGCTGGTGGTGTTGAGCTTGGGTCATCCCTTTTCGCTGGGTGAAGCAACCTTTGTGGCGCTGACTGTGGATATCTTTGCTGCCGTACCGCTGACCCCTGGCGGCATCGGGCAGATTGAGACCGCCTATGCGCTCCTGCTGGCGCTGATTGCCCATCCAGGCTTGCAAATCCCTGCGGTGGTGTTGGCAACGCGCGCCATTAGCTACTGGAGCTTTCTCATCTTTAGCGGACTTGTTGCGCTGCTCACTGGTTTTGGCCGCGTTCTCACCTTCTCTAAATTCAGTGTGTCAAAATAATGCCAACCTGCCGAAGTGCCCTTCTACTCAACTGTTCTGTAGATAACTCCACTGAAATAAACGCAACAATTGATTGCGCGAATTGCAATTGCCTATGAAGTCTCGTCTTTTTGAGCGCATCCATGCGCACTATCTGCGCCACGCCGGTTTTGTTCACCTCTGGCTGCTTGCTCTCAGCTTTCGCCTGTTGGCACTCGTTCTCTTTCGCCCCGGTGGCTTTATTGCCGACTTCTCCGATTACGATTTCTACGCCAATTGGGGCTGGTTAGGGCCAATGGGCTATCGCGCCTATGAGAATCTTTGGACAGCTTACCCGCCTCTCTTTCCGCTGGTCATGCTCACCACCTTCGAGTGGGCATCACGCATCCCCCCCTGGACAGAGCCGCGCCTCTTCTTTCACCTGCTCTTTGGACTGGTGCTACTCTGTTTTGAAGCAGGCAATCTGATTTTGCTTTACCGCTTGGCAGGCCGTCTTGAGCATGAACGTGAACATGACGAAGTAACCCCTGCACTCGCTGGCTATAGCTCGACAGCGCTTGTGTCCGTGACCTTTTATGCACTCTGTTTTGTGCCAGTCTATACGCTCTTGGGCTGGTTCGAATCCATGCCCCTCTTTTTTCTGCTCTTGGGGCTTGATCTCCTTTTGCTGCCGCGACGATGGGGCTGGTTTGGCAGTGCAGTAGCGGCGGGGCTGGGCTTTCTCACCAAGCTCACCCCCATTTTGCTCGTCCCTGTAGCCATCCGTTGGCTGGGCGCGCACCTAAGTTGGGATGCGGCTCGGCGCGAATGGTTCAACCTGCGCCATCCCGGCAATCTTCTGCGCCCCACGCTCTATGTTTTGACCTTTGCACTCGTTGTGTTTGGCATTGGCTATCCAGTGGTGCGCGCCAACCCCAGCCTTGCCTTCAGTAGTTTTCGCATTCAGGCGATTCGCGCACCGTGGCAGAGCGTGTGGGCGGTGATCGAGGGCAACTATGAGGCTGGCATCGTCACCCTAGATATGCGTAACTTGGAGGGGCTGTCAACACCTCTTTGGCAAAGCGCAATCCCGTGGAATCTGGTGGGGATGGGATTTCTGCTCATCTACCTCTGGCTCTACACGAGACGCTATGACTGGACGCGCACCCGCACGACAATCGCCTTTACGGCGAGTAGCGTGATTTTGCTCTTTCTCTATAGCAAAGGCTGGAGTCCACAATTTTTGGTTTGGGTGCTGGCTTTTTTAGCGTTGCTACTGCCCACGTTGCGCGGCGTGCTGCTCGCCATCTTTCTCAGTTTGGTCAATGTGATAGAGTCGCATCTTTTTATCATTATGCTGCCCAACGAGCAGTGGTTGCTGGTGGCGA
This sequence comes from Anaerolineae bacterium, assembly GCA_038324715.1. Lineage (GTDB taxonomy): Bacteria > Chloroflexota > Anaerolineae > Caldilineales > Caldilineaceae > QEUY01. Next base: position 5,098 of record JBBQIG010000426.1, read on the forward strand.
CTGTCATCACGCGCACGCTCTTGCTGATCCTGCTGATGATCGAATTTATAGCGCAAATTTGGCCCACGCCCGCACGCGCCGCCACTGGGCGTAGGGTCACTGTTCGTAAGTTCGCAGCAT
>JBBQIG010000427.1:0-5217 GCA_038324715.1 Anaerolineae bacterium
GATTTAGAGCAAATTGTAGACACAAACGACGAATGGATTCGCTCACGCACGGGGATTGAAGAACGGCGTGTGGCAAGTGATCCCAAGGAAACTTCGGCGACGTTGGGCATTGCTGCTGCGCGCAATGCCTTGGCTGTGGCGGATGTGGATCCAAGCAAGATCGACTTGGTGATCTGTGCCACAAGTTCGCCTGAGTATATCTTTCCTTCGACGGCTAGCCTGATTCAAGATGCCATTGGCGCACACAATGCGGGTGCATTTGACCTCAGCGCGGCCTGTTCGGGCTTTGTCTATGCACTGGCAATGGCGCGCGGTCATATTCTGGCGGGTGATGCAGAGTATGTGTTGGTATTGGGTGCAGAGACGTTGAGCCGCGTGGTGGATTGGACGGATCGCAACACCTGTATTCTCTTTGGCGATGGAGCAGGCGCAGTGTTAATTGCCGCCAGCAATGTGCCGGGAGGAATCACCGCTTCGGTGTTGGGGAGCGATGGCTCGGGTGCTGATCTGTTGATCTTGCCCGCGGGGGGCAGCGCCATGCCTGCCAACTTGGAGACAGTGAGCAGCGGCAGTCACTTTATGAAGATGGATGGCAAGGCTGTTTTCCGCTTTGCGACGCGCGTGATGGCAGAGGCAACGCGTGCTGTTTTGGATCGCGCTGGGCTGACTACAGACGATGTGGATTTGGTGATTCCGCATCAAGCCAATCTGCGCATTATTCAGAACAGTGTTCTGAAGCAACTGCGGATTCCAGAAGAGAAGGTCTTTGTCAACTTGCAGAAGTATGGCAATACCAGCACTGCGAGTATTCCCATTGCCCTGTGTGAAGCCATTAAGGCGGGCAAGGTGAAGCCAGGTGATAAGCTCGTCTTTGTGGGCTTTGGCGCTGGGTTAACTTGGGCTGCTTGCACCATTCAATGGGGTGTGCCTACAGATATGCCAGAGGCAAATTGGTGGCGCAATACTCGGCGGCAAGCTGGTTACCAGGCGGCAGCGGCACGCAGTATGTGGCGCAAGGCTGTGCGTTGGGTCTATCAAGTTTGGCCGACTGACCCTGAAAGTGGTCGCCCGCCAGAGACTGAAACTACCACGCCCGTGGCAGTTCACCGCAATGGGATCTCACGGTCTTCACATAACGGTGCATCACATAACGGTGCATCACATAATGGCTCATCGTATAAGAGTGTAACGCACACCGAGGATTAGAAACGCAGTTAAGCGCAATTAGAAGCTTATAAAGGGTGGTCAGCGAGCAATCTCTGATCACCTTTTCTTTTTAGTGATTTTCGTTGTGGCTAAATTCCCTGTGCTAATTTTTGTACCACTTTTTGTCCCTATTTGACGATTGTATTTTGTCTAGAAGCCGCTACACTCATAGTGTTAAAACTCACATAGCTACTGTTGAGGCGATGTTTCCCCAGTTTACCGAATGTCTGATGCGAAGTTCTAACTAAATAGAGGCTCAACATGATGCTCACGAATACTGCTCCGCGTCTTTACAGACCCCTGCTGTTTTTGGCTCTCCTTTCCACACTTTTTGCGGTCGGGCTGCCCGCTACTCGAGCTCACAGCCAGGCAAGCATCTTCGTTGATGTCGCCGGTGGCAACTATGAGCAGGTCGAAGTGGTGCTCCAGGCTGAGAATGCGCCTACCCCCGGTGGTGTTGCTGCGTTTACATTTACGGCAAAGCCATTGCTTGATGCACCTGATCTGACTGTGACCTGGGAATTGCCCGATGGGGGCACATTGCTGGGAGGGTCCGCCACTGAGGTGATGGGATCTGTGGCTTCAGGGGTGAGTGTCTCACAAAGACGCCAGGTACAGTTTGCCGAGGAAGGTGTTTATACGGTGCGCGTCATGGCGTCGTATCACCCGAACAGTGCCACTACACTGACAGCAGTGGGCGTGCTCTTTTTCACGATTGACGCTGACGGTTCTTCGATTTCTGATGCCGACCCGCGCGCGGCACGCTATCAGCCACCACGGGTGAAACCCACCATTGATAAATCTGGCGCAGCAGTTGCTGGTGCCGCCTCCACCTGGGGACCCGACGTTCCACAAGGCTGCTTCTTTGTAACGGGCATACTCACCCGTGGCGAACGCCAACCTGCTGCCAATCCGCCCCGTTATAACGATGTAAATGGCAGTGCTGCGAATGTTCACAACATCCTTGTTGAGATGCGGGAAGAGGACACCTTTTCAGATGACTCGTATGGGCATACCGTCACCGATGCCAATGGTAAGTTTGAGTTTCGCTTTTGTGATGACGATGGTTTTCTCAATGATGAGCTAGAACTTTACACACGCGTCTGTTCGGAGGTGTGGGAGGGACCGAATAAGATTGCCATCATTCAGCAACCATCAGAAGAGGAACTTTACTGCTTCGATTCGGGTACGATTGACTCTGAAGGCGGCACGGTTGATTTTGATGTGACGGCTTATGCAATCAACTCGATTGAGGCGGCTGTCTTCAACATTGCTGATAGCGTCTATTGGGCGTGGAAGTATTGGAACAACAACCTCGGATCTGGTTCTCCAGCCTTTGACCGCACAGTTACGATCAACTGGGAGCGCGGCGCAAAGGCGACTGGCTCTTTCTATAGTGACAGTCGAACCACCATTGTGCTTGCGGATGATGCCTCCAGCACTGATGAGTGGGACGATTCCGTGATCATCCATGAGTGGGGTCATTTTGCAGATCATCAGTTTAGTTGTAATGGAAATCCTGGTGGTCCACATACGTTGCCTGGACTGAATACTGGCACGAATGGCAACCGGCTCTCGTGGGGTGAAGGTTTTCCTGACTATTACCAAAGCGCTGCGCGCACAATCATGCCTGGCTCTGGCTTCACAAGCTATTACATTGATGTGAGTGGTCCAACGGTGGATTTTGAGGTTTTGCAAGGTACAGCGAGCGATCTAAATGAGGGGGCGGTTGCCTCACTCTTGTGGGATTTCATTGATGATGCCAATGATGGCAATGATACCGTGAACCACGGTCATGCTCGCATCCAGAGGGTTTTTACGGATCCTGGATTCCAGGGTAATGCCCAATGCGATATGCGTCGTTTCCTGAGAGTTTGGCAAGATTTAGGCTATCCCATTGACGCCCAGACGGCGAGCACAGTCGTGCAAAATGTGGCTATTACCCCTGCCTTTGCCCCTGCTGCAGTTGCTAGTGCTGCCGGGGGGGCAACGGTGGCATCTGCTAGCGCGCAAGCCTCCTTTACGGCTGCCCCCTTCGATTATCGCTGGTGGGATCAGGTGACGATGGTGGTGGACAACAGCGCCAGTATGGCGGGGCCTGCTGGTACGCCAAAGATTGATGCAGTGAAAGCCCTGATTCAAGAACAGGTGAATGACCTTAGTAGCAATCCTCGAGGTACAGAGTTTAACCTCTACACTTTTAATGCTGGTAGCCTCTTGAACTCAAAAGTGGGGGAAGGGCTCTTCTTTCCGGCGCAAATTAACCCTGTGCTAAATTCTTTGGCTGCCACTGGTGCAGATAGCGGTTGCCCTGTGCGGGCGCTGGACGCGCTGACGCAGGCAGTGCAAAATAAGTATGATGGTGAAGCATGGGTCTATACGGATGGTGATGCCCAACCCTCTACCACGGCAGCCTATGTGCAGCAGCAACTCAATAACCGCTTGATCCGCGGTTCGGTCGTTTTGCTGGGTGGCTGCAGCACCTTGCCCACTGTGCAGAGCAACGTAACGGGTGCTGAAAAGAACTATCTCGGCCTTGCCGCTGATGGTTCACAGCCAGGGGGAATTGTGCCCTATTTGCTAACGGCAGTGGGTACTGGGGGGCAGTTCCTCTTTGTCGCACCCGACCAGTTGGTGAATGCGGTCGATATCCTGCGCGCTCAGTCCAGTCACAGTTCTGGCGCGGGTCGCTGGAGCGACTATGTCAGCAATGATTACACCTATCGCTGGGATCGATTGACATCGTGGGAGTATAACTGGATCGAGCCTGGTCCAGAAGACGCTAGAGGGCAGGCTGTTGAGAATCCGCTAGAGATTTCGGGAATACCGCCTGTTTCCGTCTTTGGAGTTCCCTACACCAAACTGCACGTCTTTGGTGATGGATATATCGGCATGGGCAACCTTGCTTCACCGAGTAATTCCTTTTCTCGTTCACTGAATATACTCTGGCGGTCCGATATGGAGTGGTACTATCAACTTTCCGCCGCGGCGCAAGAAGCTCCTGATGCTCCCAATGCAGGATATGTTCAGGCAGTTTATTATGAAGATATAGGCGAGTGGTTGGTCATCACAACGGCTGGTCGAGGTCCCGGTTCTATACCTCGTGCCTATCAGGGTTTGATTAACAAGAATACAGGCGAAATTCGCTATCAATACAAAGACGTAACCAGCGACGACTCTGGGAACGCTACGATTAGCATTGATGAGTTTGATTTTGTTACATCATTCTCGAACGGTGTGACTATCAGCCATAACGACATAAATGGTGCTACTCCTGGCACTGGTTATAAGCTTGTGCCAGCCCCGCCACAGCCGAGCAAGAGCTATACGGTGGAGGTGGATTCTCTGGTGCAAAGCATTGGCTTTCTGCAGACCGGCTACAGTGGCAGTCTGAACCCGATGATTGTGCAATATCCAGATGGAAGCGTGGTGGACTGTGCCGGTGCGTTGTGCTTGAGCCTCAACAATGGGTTGCTCCAGTATCAGCAGGTTGATGTCAATGGCAACACCGGCATCTACACGGCAACGATTAGTGGTGAGGGAACCTTCTCATTCAATGCGATGGCTGCCAGCCCAATCACGCCAGCAGCATTGGGCAAGCGGACGGTGGAACTTGTTAACGAACATCACTTCCAGCTTGATCTGGGGCGCACTGTTGACGGGAACGTGATGTCCGGTTGGCTGCAAACTGCTACCGCAGCCCGTTTTGGCAGCGCCTTTTCGTTTTATGACGATGGGGCGCACGACGATGGCTTAGCTGGCGATGGTCTCTTTGGGTCAGATGGCTTTACGCCACCAGGACAAGGTGTAGCCTATCTTTGGATGCAGCCTACAATCGAGGGGGAAACCATTGTTCGTAGTGACCCAGCGCCCTTTAACTTCCAGCCGATTGATGTACAGCCGAATCCAGCCTACCAGCAAGGATTTTTGGGTGGGGCTGTGGCAGTCGGCTTTAGCGTCACCAACCAAGATTCTGTGCAACATTGCTACAAGTGGGAGGTGAGCGTGCCG
>JBBQIG010000428.1:0-5202 GCA_038324715.1 Anaerolineae bacterium
ATATGCTTGCTTGGTTTGCAGAGTATGTCTAAAGAACATGAATCGTTATAGATTCGGGTAAGTAGAAGCCATCCAAAAATGTCATTCCGAGCAAAGCGAGGAATCTCTCTCCACCTCTGATACCAGGCAGAGAGATCCTTCGCCGTTGCGGCTCAGGGTGACAAATATGAATTTTGAGATGAGTTGTAGATTCGGATGAAGCGACTCCTGCTGGTGTCGCTATGAAAAAGGGGAACCGCTGGCATGGCTAGCAGTTCCCCTTTTGGTTTTTTACAGGTGGGAGGTGAATTCTATACTTGCTTGTTACGACCCTGCAACTTCAATATTTGCTACTAAAATGTCCCCAATCGAGTCCAAGACAACATGGGCATGAGGTGTGAGAATCGTGGCATCCATCAGCCCCGTGAGGACTGCCACGCGTAGACCCACCCCGGCGCGCTCGCCCATCATCATATCCGTGGTCGAATCGCCCACCATCACGGTGCGCGCCAGATCGACGCCCAATTCCTGGCAAGCTGCCCAGATGGCATCGGGTGCAGGCTTGAAGGGGTAGGCATCATTGGCACAGGCAATGAAGGCGACCTGATCGAGCACCCCCAGCCAAGTTAGCGTGGTGACAGTGGGTGCGCGGTCATCGCTGGTGACGACCCCAATTTGCACACCTGCATTGCGCAGCGCGCCAAAGAGCAAGGGCAATTCAGCGGTAGGGCGCACCATCTCACGCGCTAAGGGTTCATTCACAATGGGCGAGAAAGCGTGCTCTACCTGCAACTCTGCCGCCAGCCAACCCCAGCCGTGGCGATAGAGTACGCCCGCAGCTAATGTGTAGAGGATAGGCAAAGGCGCGGTCAACACCGGGCTTTGGCTGTCAAAGCGGCGGGCTGTGGGGTCATAACCGAGACTGGCATAGAGTTCGGCACGCAGGTGCTCTTCAATTGGGGGATTTGTTATAGCGGTACTCCCTGTTCTTCCCTCAATACTCTCTTTCACAAGAGCCTCTACCATGCGCGTTGTGTAGGTTGCCCACAACTCAGCAAAGTCGATGAGCGTGCCATCCTTGTCAAAGATGACCAAATCCGCCTCAAAGGTGTGTGTACCAAAGTGTACTTTTGCCATTAGGCTCTCAGCGCAGGTTGGGCTACGTCCACAAAATCGCCATAGTGATTGAGGGTGGGCGTGGGGATGGGACCTGCAAAGATGGGATTGGTGACTGCCAGCATCAAGCCGTTGCCATCGAGCACATCCAGCCGGAACCAGGTGGGCGTGGATGGATCAAGCTCAACGCTCTCGATGAGCGTCAGCGCATCTCCATTCAGCAGCACTTCCTTGAGAATGAGTCCGTCTTGGAGGATGCGCACAACGCCGCTGCGCCCGATGGGTGCAACCTGGGCACTCAACTCGATTTTGCCCTGTTGGACGCCCATATCTGCACCAATGGAGTACTGCTTGCCCTGATGGTGCGCGCTGAATTCCACCTGTGCACCCATGCTGACATAGGCTTGGCGGCGACGCAATCCATCGAGAATGGCCGCGCCCGATAGCTCGTTGGCATAGACATAGGTGCGGGGTAGCCCCAATCGGTCGGGTGGCTTGGAGATGCTATGCCCCACAGCCTTTGGATCGCGTTCGCTGGGCTTGTTAATCAAGCGGTGAAAATCGCTGCCGCCAATGGCGGTGATGCGATGACCGGCATTGAGCCAACGCGTCCACATCTCGACTGCCAGCGGATTGCCCACGCGATTATCGGGCCAACTAGGGTCATTCCAAATCTCCAGACAGTGGATGTTGCGTAAGTCTGTCTCTACCAACAACCATGCCCAAGGGGGGAGCAATGGGTGGTTGATGGAGTTGAGCAACCCTTGCGCGGCACTCGCTGCCAACAAGGTGTCAGGATCAATCCCCTCTTCGTCATGCTTCAGGAAGATGGGGCCATTGGTAACAGCTTCTTGCCAGGGTGCGGGCTGGGTTAGGCCAAAGACGTTATAGTGTCCCGCTGCATAGGTCACTTCAAGACCGGGAAGTATGCAGAGATCGGCAGGTCTACCAAAGTGTGGGTAGGCATCTAGCGTATTGTGGTCGGTGATGGCGAAGAAATCCATCCCTTGTGTGCGCGCCTGTTCCAGCAATTCCAGCGCCGAGAGTGCGCCATCGGAATGGGTGGTGTGACAATGGAAATCACCGCCATACCAGCCAGGATTTGGAGTGAGTACACGATTTAGGTCAAGGTCAAAAGAAGCAGCCATTAGGTTCCTCTAAATAAATTTGGATAGGGTTGTAAGCGTACCATCGGGCCAAGAGGCTGGCAAAGTGTAATGGAAAGCATGTGGATTTATGGCTTGCACACAAGAATCGCCTATATCTGCATGATGCAGCGAATGCCGGAACATATCGCCACGGATGGGGGTCTTAATTCGAATAGCACTTGTTTCACAATTCTCCTGTGTACATTACAATTTTGATACGCAAAAAATTTGCAAGGGGCTTGCTTCTGTCTCTTGCAGAGACAAGGGACGTTTGGTAGAGGCAAGCAACAGAAAGGACTCATCGGATGTTGCACAAGGGCGTAATGGGCGTGGCACTGGCTGCGTTGATGGCATTGAGCATGACACTGGGTGCATGTACTTTTACAATCCAACCGGAGGCAGATATGGTGGAACCTACGCCTGTATCGCAAGAGGATTCTGGCGCAGCGAACTCGGCGACCGATCCAGCAGCAGAATTTGTGCTGCCAGATGGCACGCGTTGTATTTATGCACAGAGTGGCTTTTCTCCCACGAATAAACCCATCGCTTTTGATGGCAAGGATGCGCGCTATAACTGTGAGCCGAGCTATGTGGTGAAGGATGCTCATCTTGTTTTATTGGGAGAGCCAGAGGTGACAGGCCCTACGGAATATAACGTGGAATTGGGGTTCATTAACCGTGTGCAAAGCACCGAAAACGATGGCTTCGGTCTAATGCGCTCAGAGGTGATCTCCTTCACGGCATGGGCAATTACGCTGGCGGATGGGCGCGTCTGTCTGCATGCGGGCTTTGGTGCAACGATGGGTTTTGAGGGGAAGCGGCTCAACTATACCTGTGACAAGGGGGATAGCAGTGCCGATGAAGTCGGCTTGATGGGCGAGTTGATTGCACAAGGTGACGGTGTTTGGCTGGCGCAGATTGATGAGATCGGCAGCACTGCCAGTGGCTTTGAGCAACTGAGCAGCACGCAAGTTGCAGTTGTCATGATTAGTGGCGCAGAGGCGGTGGCGCGTGGCGATGGGGGTAAAGAACCCGTGGAGGATGCCGCTGCTGTGGAGAATGAGCTAACAGGCACAACCTGGCAATGGATCGAAACGGCCTATAGCAATGATAGCTTGGTCACGTCAAGCGATCCATCTCGCTATACGCTGACCTTTCAAGCCGATGGCACGTTAACTGCTCAGGTCGATTGCAATCGTGGGTCTGGCACTTATACAGTGGATGGGGCGAGCTTGACAGTTGGCCCTTTGGCTACCACGCGCATGGGTTGCCCTGAAGATAGCCAAGATGCCACTTTTGCTCAGGATTTAGCCGCAGTCGGTTCTTATGTGATTGAGGATGGGCGGCTCTTCCTCGCATTGGTGATGGACGGCGGCATTATGGAGTTCGCACCCGCTGAGTGAGGAGTCGGGTGAGGTAGTAGATGTGTGGTTTCCCTAGCTTAACCTTGTGATAGGTGGGGCAGGGAATTTACGTAAAGTGTGGGGATGGGTGGAAACAGAAAGAACCTTCCTCGGAGCTTGAAGCTCCAAGGAAGGGGTATGTCTACTTTGTAACTCATGTATAGATCGTATTTAGATAGTAAGGCCAGGTTTAGATAGTAAGGCCAGGGGCGCAGAAATCTGCACGCACCTGGCCTTTTTAGATCATATTCTGATGGAGCAGTGATTTTGGCTTAGACCCGCCGCATGGCACGCACAGGCGCTTGCTCGCGTGCACCAACGCCAGTGGCTTGATATTCTTCCCACGCTTCGACCAGACCATCATGCCAGGAGAGAGGACGCCAGCCAAGCTCATTGCGTGCTTTTTCGCTGCCAAAGTGCCAATCGTGACCGGCTAGTTCCAACAGTTCTGCGGGTAGCGCATTGGTCATCTTGGCCCAGAAGAGGGGCATGTTGCGAATTGAGGCTGGTTTGCCCAAGACTTCGGCTACGGTATCCCACAACTCTACCCAGGTCGGTCTGTCACCGACTAAAATATATCCTTCTCCTATGCGTCCGCGCCCATGTGCCAAGGCGAGACCTTGAACGGTGTCTTTGAAATAGGAGACGGGCAGGTGATTTTGGCCGCTGCCGGGAATGGGTGCGGCTTTGCCAGCAGCGAGACGCAGCAGCGTGTGTTCGGCCAAACCTCCACGACCAGGGGAACGTACAAATCCATAGCCAACGCCAGGATAGACTATTTTAACGGGTACGCCTCTGGCTGCATATTCGCGTGCGATCTCATCGGCGGCTTGTTGGCTCTTAATCCAGGATGCAGAGAATTTACCTGTCGAGGGGGGCATCTCATCAGTGATTTCCTCACTCTGTGTTGGCCCCAAGACCGCAACACTGCTGACTTGGACAACGCTCATTGCGTGGAGATCCTGCGCCGCCTGAAGGACGTTGCGTGCGCCTTCGCGTTGGATGCGTAAGAGTGTTGAACCACTGCTGCTGGTGGGTAGGTCGATCAGGTGGCAGACGTGATCACACCCAGCGATACCTTTGCGTACCGCTACCGCATCTGTAATTTCACCGCGGATAAAAGCCACACTGGGTAGCTCGAGTCCAAAGCGATTGCTGGACGGTTGCACCAACAGGCGCACTGCCTCACCCTGGCGCACCAACTCACGCACCAGAACTCTACCTAGGTCTGTGGTTGCACCGGTGATGAAGGTGGTCATCTTCCATCCCCCATCCGTTTTCTCCCCATCTTCTGGTGAGCCAAGCTCAGCTTCGGCCCTGGTTTCTCTACCTGTCTCTGCAATGCTGCAAAGCTATGAAGGCAGCACAGAGAGCTATTCAGATAAGAACTACTCTAGTGGAGCCTCGTGCTTTCAAGGTCGTCATTATAGACAGGTCGTTCGACGTAGGCAAATTGACTGAGGTTTGACCAGAATGGGAGCCTGTTTTTGGCTATATTAGTTTGACAATGTCAGATTGGACATTTGTTCTAGACGAAAACCGCTATGATGGACTAG
>JBBQIG010000429.1:0-5198 GCA_038324715.1 Anaerolineae bacterium
CGAGCGCGCCGGGGTGGGTCTACGCGTGGCAGTCCTCACGGGGCTGATGGATGCCACGATTCTCACACCTCATGCCCATGTTGTCTTGGACTCGATTGGAGAGATCTCAGTAGCAAATATTGAGGTTGCGGGTTCGTAACAAGCAAGTAGAGAATTCACCTCCCACCTGTAAAAAACCAAAAGGGGAACTGCTAGCCATGCCAGCGCTTCCCCCTTTTTCATAGCGACACCAGCAGGAGTCGCTTCATCCGAATCTACAACTCATCTCAAAATTCACTTTTGTCACCCTTCGCCGCTTTGCTCGGAATGACATTTTTGGATGGCTTCTACTTACCCGAATCTATAACGATTCATGTTCTTTAGACATACTCTGCAAACCAAGCAAGCATATCATTCCAGGCTTCAAGCGCCACCTCTTCCACATAGCGCTCACCAGTATCATTGTGGAAGGCGTGATTGACACCTTCGTAAATCTTAAGTTCGTGAACAACTCCTGCTTCCGTCAACGCTTCCTCTAATGCCTCAATGCCAGCGTTAATGCGCTCGTCCTCTTCAGCATAGACACCCAGAACTGCGGCTTGAATATTGGGCACATCTTCGAGATCAGGCGCAGGCCCATAGAAAGGCGCAGCAGCCTTCAATCCTGCGATTTCGGTTGCAGTTTGCCAGGTAACGCCGCCGCCAAAGCAATAGCCATTCATGGCAATGCGTTCACCATCGACAAATTCTTGCTCTTGTAGATAATCGTATGCAGAGACAAAATCAGCCACATGCCGCTCTATCCCTGCATCTGTCAAAAGACCAGGAACCGCATCGCGATCCAACGTCTCCGTGCCGCCCTCGCGTGAAAGCAGATCCAACGCCAGCGCCACATAGCCTTCCTTGGCAAAGCGTCGGGCAACGTCACGAATGTGCGGGGTCAGCCCGCGGTTCTCATGGCAGAGCAACACGGCAGGATAGGTACCTTCGGCAATAGGACGAGCCATGTAACCTGTAATTTCGTCACCCTGGCTAGTGAGGGTAATATCCCCGGTCTCCAGGTCAGGATCACCTTCTGGCACAGATAGAGGGCTTTGTGCACCCGGTACCGCGCCATCTTCTCCCTCGGCAAGTGGTTCGGCGGTTGGCGTCTCTGCTTCGGGAATCGGTTCAGTCGTTGCAGGTAGCTCAATCGGCTGGCAACCTACAGCCAGCATTGCTGTGGAAGCCGCCGCCATGCTGCCCGTAATAAAAGCCACACGGCGGATAAATGTGCGTCGGGAAATCGAACCTTCGCGATAGTCGTCGTAAAATTCCTCCACAAGGTACTTCTGAAACTTACCGAGCTGACCGTTTTGTTTGTCTGCCATCAGTGATTTCTCCCTTTGGAATTAAATTCCTACTGTGCGACTTTGATCGCGCCGTGTTTGGTTGTGCAATTGTGCAAGAACAACCGCATGTCTCTTTTCCAACGCAAAGTATCCCACTCCCAAAGCAATGCTTGTAGATTAAAAAACAGGGCATGAACTTTGCAGGCAGGTTTGTTGGAAGGCTACTCCCAGTGAATTTTGCTACAGTGGGGTCTAGACGACAGGGCTATGGTCGCTTTAGGAGCCAAATAATAATGTAGGAAGCTATCCCAACTAGATTAAAATTAGCTGAGAAAAACCAGTTTGGTCTCTGGTTCCATCAGACCTCTGGCACTTAGCGCGCAAAAAATGATGCGAGTGGCATGGATAGCCCTCGCATCACGCTTCATCTATGAACACAGGTTGTCAACAGACTGGATCCCAGACCGATAGGGGTAAACTAAAAACCTCAGGACTTAGGCCCAATGTAGACAATCTCAAACAGGATACGATCAGGGGATTCAAACATGACCTGATAATAGGTATGATCCGGGCCTTGAGAAAAATCTGGGCGATGTTGCGGTGTACCAAAGAGATGTGTTACGTTGTGATCCGTCAGATAAGTTGCCGCTGCATCAACATCTGCTTGCGCGCTGACACTAATGCCAAGATGATTCACACCCGGCCCATCATAGTCGTTGCTAACGCCTTTTGCTGCGCCAATAAACCAAAAGCTTGTGCCATTTTTATCCACAACAGCAACCATACTATCAGTCTCAAAAAGTTGAGACCATCCCAAGAAGTCGAACAATTCCTTGTAGAAGGGCAAATTGTCTGGTTGAACATTGAACTGAATATGGCCTAGATATGCTTGCATCAGCCTACCCTTTCACGGAGTATGAAACCTAGAGTATGAAACCTATTTTGAATTCTGAAGTGGTCAATCCTGATCATTCTTTGCTCACATATTATAGAACGCATGTATCAAAAAGACAAGCAGTAGCCCTGGTGTTGAGGCTTTTCAACCCTAGAACCACTCTTCAAAAGGGCAGAAAATGAACACGGTTTCCTACATTGAACAACAACTTATTAACATTCATAAACCCCTTGGGTGGCTCCGAGGAAGGTCAGCAATTGCATGGTAGCCACAGATGGCATCTTGTCACTCCTCCCCCTACCTTCAGCCACGACATCACTGCCAAATACGACTCATGGGCCCACAGACCAACAAGATAACCTAGATGAACACTCTATTCTGGGCGCTATAGTGTGGCACTATATGATGGAAATCCCTCTCAATATCTCAATTACACGTGTAACTGAAAGGAAGCTATGCCATGACGAACACTCCTACACCCAACCCGTCTGCAACAGAATTGCGTAATTTGTCCACGGCGCTCACATTTCACGCCTCTTTTGACCAGGGGCCGAATGCGGATTTTGCCCTGGGTGACAACCAGTTGTACACCGCAAAACTTGAGCAAGATACAGATGACCTTGAGCTTAGTCCAGGCATCACCGACCCTTCCCTGTCAATTGCCAAAGGCGAGGGCAAATATGGAGATGCACTTGCCTTCACTCGCGCCAGTGATAGGTTCCCGATCTACAAGGCAGAAAAGAATGTGACTTATTCGCATGAAAAGTTCCAAGGAACAGCCTCCTTCTGGATGCGGCTTGATCCGGCGGAAATCGGCGGGCAATACGCAGACCCGCTTCAGCTAACTGACAAGAACTTCAGTGACGATTGCATCTGGATTGATTTCACCAAGAATGACACTCCCTCTGATTTTCGGATGGGTGTCTTTGGAGATCGAAACGAGTGGGATCCAAAGAAGCTCAGAGCGAATAGCCAGGAATTTTTTTGGCGTTTGGCAAAGATCACCGAGCCACCCTTTGCCAAAGATCGCTGGACACATGTCGCAATCACCTGGGATGGGCTAAATGATACACAGCAAGGCAGGGCAAGACTTTACTTCAATGCCGAATACCGCGAATCCTCTGGCATTATCCGCGAGCATTTCAACTGGGATACAACCAAGGCAACGATTCGGCTAGGCACTGGGCCATTTGTTGGCCTTATTGACGATCTAGCGTTCTTCAATCGCCCCTTGACAGCTGCCGAAATTGGCGTTCTCTATCAACTCGAAGGGGGTGCGGCAGAATTGCACCCCTAGCACAGGAGCCACGCATCATTGGTTTGATGAGACTACAAAAACACCAGTGAGCGACCTGACTCACTGGTGTTTCCTTGTTTACTATCGAACCGCCACCCATTCAAGAACTTTGACATGCAACACAGCCAAACATCGGCACCCTAAGGCAGCGGATTCCAGCGCAGCGACAGACCCACCGCCAGCGCGGCCAAAAGCGCACCAGCAGCTGCAAAGAAAACGCTGATCTCGGTGGTTTCGTGTCGGGTAATCAAGGAGGTAGGCAATTCCTCAAAGACTTCATGCAATTCGGCGGCACTCTCTGCCGAATAATAGATGCCTCCCGTTAGGTCTGAAACCTGCTTCAACGTCTCCTCGTCAATCCCACGCCGAAAGCGACCCCCGCCAAAGGAACTTCCCCCAAATTGATCATTGCCCCCACCAAAGGGATCACCTCCAAAGGATTCAGCGAAGGTGCCTCTATCGCCAAATTGCAGGCTACAATTCATGGGCGCGCCACCCGCCGTGCCAAAGCCGATGGTATAGACGCGAATACCGCGGTCAGCAGCTTGCTGCGCGGCATCCATCGGTAGAGGGCCGCTGTTGCTCGCGCCATCGGTGAGCAGCACAATAATAGCGGGGACATACGCGCCACTTGGCACAGGTGTGGGCTGGGGAGCATTGCCCCGCGCGCTCGGCGCGACAGTAGAGTCCATCTCGGCAATTGCATCAATTGAGGCAACAATTCCACTGCCGATCGCTGTTCTTCGTCCGGTAGTCAAGCTTTGGATCACATCTTCCAAGACTTCCTGATCCGAAGTGGGCATTTGCAGAATCGCTGCAAAGCCAGCATAGGCAACAATGCCAATCAGCGTGTTAGCGGGCTGCTCTTGAACAAACGAAAGCGCAGCTTCCTGCGCCGCCACCATGCGGTTGGGTGGAACATCAGTCGAACACATGCTACGCGAGACATCTAGCGACAGCATAATGGTAGTGTTGCCAGCAGGCACACTCACAATGCTGACAGGACGACTGGCAGCCATAATCAAGCTACTCAACGCCAACATAAAGAGCGCAAAGGGAATGTGCCGCCGCCAGCGTGAATAGCGCGGCAGTGCGTCACGTACCAAGCTAAGGCTCGAATAGCGAACCGTAAAACGTCGCCTCCGTCGCAGCATCCAAATATATGCCGCAATCGACAGGGGAATCAACACCAACAACAAGAGGAGTCCAGGCCAAAGCAAGTCCATCTGTTACCTCTATTTCAGAGACTACTTCAAAACGGGGCCGTTCACCTTGGCCCATTCACCAGCCACAAGCACGGGTGAAATTACGGGAAACGACTCAGCCAGAAAAGCGAGGATGTGCCACCAATCAGCAAAACGAGGATACTAGCACCTGCAAAAATGGAAGTGACCTCCATCTCCTCTGGCTTCATCACCAACTGCGGGTCGAGATTCTCATAAATTGCCAGCAGATCTTCTTCATTCATGGCGTTATAGTAGGTACCATCGGTAATCTGCGCAACCTGTTGCAGCAAGGCCTCATCCAGTCGCGTATGAACTGTAAAGCCCTCGACCTCCAAGGGTGTCCCCTCCGAACTGCCGATGCCCACTGTATGAATCCGAACGCCGCGGTCTGCCGCAAGCAGGGCAGCTTCCAAAGGATCTGGTGGGGCCGTATTCTCACCATCAGTGAGCAGCACACTGGCCGCGGCTGT
>JBBQIG010000430.1:0-5171 GCA_038324715.1 Anaerolineae bacterium
CGGCTCGACTGTGGCGTTGACACCATCACACACGCACCCACCCAGGGTCATTATCAACTCGCACTAAGCGATGGTAGCATCCTTGAAGTGCAACAAGTAGTGCTGGCAACACCCACCTTTGTGAGTGCCGATCTGCTGGAATGGATTGCCCCAACCGCCGCGCACTTGCTCTCTCCAATTCGCTATGTGAGCACAGGGACCATCTCGCTCGGCTTCCGTCGCGGCGAAGTCAACCATCCGCTCAACGGCTTTGGTGTGGTCATCCCCCGCAGCGAAAAGCGCCCCATCAACGCCATTACCTGGAGTTCCACCAAATTCGACCATCGCGCCCCTGCCGACCATGTGCTAATCCGCGTCTTCTTTGGCGGCTCGCGTAATCCAGAAATTGTGGAACGCAGTGATGAAGATCTCTTTGCCATCGCCCGCCGCGAACTTCACGCGCTCCTGGGTATTGACGCGGCACCTGTCTTTCACCGCATCTTTCGCTGGCACAACGCCACCCCCCAATATGACGTGGGGCATCTAAGTCGTGTAGAGGCGATTGAAGCCGCGCTGCCCCCCGGCATCTATGTCACAGGCAGCCCCTACCGCGGCATTGGCATTCCCGACTGTGTGCATCAAGCGCAACAGAGTGCCGACCAGCTTTGGCAACAAATGAGTGCGACCGTTGAAAGTGCACCTTCAACGGTGTAAGAGTGGCTTTTGTAGAGTGGCAATAAGGCAAAGATCTAGCCTCAATAAGCCTTGATAAGCCTCAGTAGAAGGTGGCGAACTTCCCTTCTCCTGTTTGACAGAGAGACCTTGTCCCTCTACAATTGAGTATTGCAATCATTTATGTCCACCTGCCCGGCTTAAACCGGACTACAGGAGAAAACTTATGTCGCACTCACACGAAATTCCTGCACGCAACGGCTCGCACGAGCTTCCCGTTGTAACCCACGAAGTTGCCACCGATAAAGAGAGCAACGCCGAGCGCAAATATCACATCTGGACAATTGGCTGTCAGATGAATATTGCCGACAGCAACCATGTTGCTGCCGAACTCGAAAAGATCGGCTATGGCCCCACCGATAAGCTTGATGACGCCGATGTGGTCGTACTCAACACCTGTGTCGTACGTCAAAGTGCCGAAGACAAGGCCATTGGCAAGATCGGCGGTCTTAAGCCTTGGCGCAACGCACGCCCCGACCGCACCCTAGCTCTGATGGGCTGCATGGTCGGCGTCAAGCCCAGCCAACAATTGCTGAATGCTTATCCCGATGTTGATGTCTTTATGGCACCCAGCGAAGCTACACCGCTGGTTAACCTATTGCGCCAATCTGAAATTGACGCCGAAATGGCGGCAATGGAGCGCGAGCAACTGATGAGTCGCTTCCGCATCCAAGACGAAATTCAGCCAGTCGGTTCACAGCAATCCATCAAGCATCTCGCCCTCAGTGGTCAAGCCCCGGTCTCAGCCCATGTGCCAGTCGTCTATGGCTGTAGCCACGCCTGTACCTTTTGCATCATCCCCTTCCGTCGCGGTGTCGAGCGCAGTCGCCCTGTGCAAGAGATCGTCAACGAAATCCGTGGGCTTGTAGAGCAAGGTGTGCGTGAAGTGACGTTGTTAGGACAAATTGTGGATCGCTACGGCTATGACTGGCGCGGCGAAATGGGCAACAGTGCCAGTGTTGCTGCCTTCTTAGGCGACAGCGGTCACGCAGAACCAGAGTTTGATCTCGCCGATTTGCTTCACGCTGTCCACGAGATTGATGGACTCTGGCGTATCCGCTTCCTCACCAGCCATCCCAACTACATGACTGACCGCATCCTGCATGCTGTGCGCGATCTGCCCAAGGTCTGCGAGCATATCGAAGTACCCATTCAGGCGGGCGATGATGATGTGCTTGAACAGATGAAGCGTGGCTATACCAACGCCTACTATCGCGAACTGGTCGCACACATCCGCGAGACAATTCCCAATGCCGCCATCCATACCGACATAATCGTCGGCTTCTGTGGTGAAACCGAGGAGCAGTTTGAGAAGACCTACGAAGTCATGGCCGATCTCAAGCTCGACAAAGCCCACCTAGCGCGCTACAGTGCGCGTCCAGGCACAGTCAGCGCCCGCCGCATGATCGACGATGTGCCAGAGGCGACCAAGGTTGACCGCTTCAATCGCCTGGAAGCGCTTCAAGAAACAGTCTGCGCCGAGATCAATCAGCGTTCCTTGGGTGAGACAGTTGAAGTGCTAGTCGAAGGGCTACATAAGGGCAAATGGCGTGGACGCACCCGCACCAACAAGCTAGTCTTCATCGACAGCGACCTGCCTCTGCGTGGCAGACTGGTTGAAGTACAAATCATGTGGACAGGCCCGTGGAGTATGCAAGGCCGCTTTGTCCGCGACGTATCACCACTAGAAGACAAAGTTACTGCCCCCAAGATCACAATTCCACTCATGGCAGCCAGCTAGTTACTACCATTCCCGTCACAAAACATTTTATCCACACCCTTCCTTGGAGCTCCAAGCTCCGAGGAAGGTCATCGCCATTTCACACCCCACACTCCCACCCCACCTACATCACCGCAGCACCCCCGCCATCGCCGCAATATCAACTGGCGTCGTTCGGCAACAGCCACCAATCAAGCGTGCACCTGCCGCATACCAACGCGCAGCCAATCCAGAAAGGTCATCCACACCGTCAGCCGTAATCCAACACTTAGCCACAGGATCCCAGCCTTCCCCGCGATTGGGATAGACCAAGAGTGGCTTTTGTGCAATGGCTTTCACACTAAGTAACAATGATTCAATCCATTGCGGTGCCGTGCAATTCACCCCCACTGCCACCACCTGCGCGCAGGAATTGGCAAGCTCCACCGCGGCACCAAACGCTTCGCCATGAGCTAGATGCACCCCGTCAACACAACTACAACTCAACCAAGCATGCACGTGCAGAAACTCCGCCAGTAGCCGCACCAAGGCCTCGACCTCTAACAGCGATGGGATTGTCTCGCAAGCCAGCAATTCTGCTCCACTCGTCGCCAACACCTCCATGCGTGGGCGGTGAAAATCCATCAACTCATCCAGCGTCAAGCCGTAATCGCCCGTATATTCCGCACCGTTTGCAAGATAGGCCCCATAAGGCCCGACAGAAGCCGCCACCAAAGGCCGCTGCCGTCCCACACGATTCGCCTCAATAGCCCAAAACTCATCCCGCGCGTCAGTTGCCAATTCCACGCTCAAACGCATCAAACGCGCCGCCTCATCCGCACTCAGCCCGCGCGTAGCAAAGCCCTCAAAGGTTGCTTGGTAGCTGGCACTTGTCGCTACATCTGCCCCAGCCACAAAGTAGTCATAGTGAACTTGACGAATCAAAGCAGGATCTTCGAGCAACAGCTTTGCCGACCACAGCGTGTCACGCAGATCCGCACCACGAGCCTCCAACTCGGTCGCCAACGCGCCATCCAGCACCATCACCCCCTGCGCCGCCAGAAATGGCGTCAGAGGACTCTGGTGATAACCCTTCATAGGTTCCATATCTCACACTCTCATTCAACAAAGTGACCTATCAGAAGGCACTAAGTCTACAAGCCAAAACAGCCATGATTAGCATGTAGAAACCAATCATGGCTGTTTTAATCTATCCCGATATCTCTATGCCCTACTTTGCCCTACTTTGCCAACGACCTTGCCAACAGCGGATGGTTAAGCGTTTTCTGCACAACTTGCCATGCTTCCACCACTTCGGGCTTGGTTTCCAACTCTGTTGGGTCAGGGTAAAAGCCAAAGTCCAAATAAACTTTGAGCGCCCAAATTCGACCGGTCGAAGTGCCTAACATGGCGCTAGGGTGACTTTCTGCCAACCGCTGCATTGCCCGTGTCATCATCGGCTTGGTAATGCCCCGGCGCTGATGGTTAGGATGCACCACCACCCAGTGAATACGTCCGCGCTCAGTTGGGTTGTAGCGGTCACGATCCCACCAGGCCGAAATCGATGCGACAGCTTCCCCCGCTTCCGTCTCCACAAAAAACATTCGATCCGGCAGCACATCCGCATGTTCAGCATACTCGCGGGTGAACAACTCAGGCGTCACCGCAAAAAACGGTTCTGCGGCAATATGCAAATTTGTCCATGTGGCATCATCGCCATCGCGATACATGCGAAACCTGTACCCGGCGGGCAATTCGCAAATTGGGAAGTTCGTCATATCATCCCGTACCATGTGGACACTTTCATTGGTATTTGGGGCATTGGTATTTGGGGCATTGGTGTTTGGGGCATTGCTCTTTGGGGCATCGCTCATGCGTTCACCCGCTCCGTCACAGCGGGCACAAACTCACCGCGCTCCATAATCACAACTTCACTGCCATCTTCACAAATACCCGTCAGGCGCATCGTCGCATTGCTAATCATCACATCAAGATGAGCATCAGCCTTGTTCACACCCAGGCCACGCAACTCCTCTTCGGACAGTTTAGAGCCATTAATGACCCCATCAGGGTATGCATCACCAAAGGCGATATGACAGGCAGCATTCTCGTCCAGCAGAATTTCATAGAAGACCACATTGGCTTGATTCACTGGCGAACGCACATCGACCAACGCCACCTCACCGAGTCGTCGCGTGCCATCCAACTCGAAGAATTGCTCCAACACCTCGCGCCCTTCAGCAGCATCAAACTCCACCACTTCACCCTGCAAAAAACGAAAAAAGCCATCCTTCACTTCACGCTGAAAGGGAAATGCTGGTTTGGAAAGGCGAACATAGCCCTCGGTGCGCTGGTTGTGTGGCGTGCTAAAGACTTCTTCAGTCGGCATGTTGGGAAAAAATCCGACCCCATCAGGGCGCTGAGCACCAGCGCCCAACCACTGCGGTCGGGCAGTCATGCCGATGGTTAGGTCGGTTGCTGGAAGCCCATCAGGACCCAGCTTCTCGTCTACAAAGCGTAACGTCCGCACCTGCTTGCGCATGAGGAAATCTGCCACACTCTTGAGCGTTGCATCATGTTCAGCCCAAGCAGCCACGGGAGCAGGCTGATCAATGCGGCACATGCGCAATACTTGTTTCCACAGTTCACTCAACGCAGCCTCAGGGGCTAGCTCTGGATAAACCTTTGTCGCCCACGCTTGGGTAGGTACGCCGGCAACGCACCATTGTAGCTGATTTGCCATCATGGCTTGCGTATGGAA
>JBBQIG010000431.1:0-5170 GCA_038324715.1 Anaerolineae bacterium
ATTTCCTGGCCTTTAAAGCCCTTGCGGACGAGTATCGTACTAGAGAGAATCGACTGTTTATATACGTCGTACAACAGAGTGTTTAAACCTTGGCGCTGTAATCGGGTGCTAGTCTCTAGATTTGGGGTTGCTTTCTGTCGCCCACTTGAAGTACTATTTCTAGATCTTTTACTCTGATGCGGCATGAACTTAGTGGCAGCAGATTGTATAGGTTTACCACTGTTTTTGGCCTTAGCATTTTGACAGACATAACAATTACGTCCAGCAAATTCGGGTATTTCATTTGCACAGCGGGGGCATCTCATTAGAACACCATTCAGCAGTTCTATAAGTTAGACGGGAGGGGCAAGTTTCATAATGCGTACTCTTCTTACTGTAATGCCCTTGAGATTCTAGGTCAAGTGTTGTTCTATACTGGAAGGACGGTGCAGCTGATGCAGCTATGCACCACTAACGTTAGGCGCACGAAAAACATACAAATCTTTGATGACAGTGAACGAAACACTAAAATGAGGTACAAAAAAGGGCACAGATGCGTAGATTGATGTAGAATTTCTGCTATGCAAACTCAACACCCACATCGCTGGCAGATCAGCACCCGTTTCCGTGCGTTGTGGGGCAGGCGGTCTTCGCAGATTATCGGGTTAATTCCTGTAACAATTGTCCTGCTCATCAGTGCCACCGCCGCGCTTCCTTTCATCTGGCATGGATTACCTCAATCCTTTGATGCGCCGATTCATCTGGCGCGGCTGGGTGCGTTGGATCAGGCGCTACGCCAGGGAGAACTTTATCCGCGCTGGCTCCCTGACTTGCTCTTGGGGCATGGCTATCCAGTTTTTAACTATTACGCACCCGCCTCCTATTATCTGGCGGTGGGACTTTTGCGCCTGGGCGCGAATGCCTATGGCGCGTACAGTGGAACCTTTGCACTCCTCTTCCTGGTGGCAGGCGTTGGCATGTATCGCTGGGCGCGCGATCTCTATGGACGTGAGATCGCCGCGATCTTGGCAGCAGTCGCGTATGCCTTTTCCCCCTATTTGCTGCTCAATGCGTATATTCGTGGCTCGTTGGCTGAAGTTTGCGCGCAGGCGTTGCTGCCCTGGCTCTTTTGGGCTTTCCGGCGGCTGATGTTGGCAGAGCGTCCCGCCGTCTATGTACCACTGGCAGCACTCACATTAGGTGGGATTGCCGTGAGCCACAATATTACGTTGCTCTTTGTACCCCCCGTTCTGCTTGCCTATCTGGTTGTATTGGGCCTGAAAACAGGGTTTACAAGTACCACCCGCGGATCTGTTGTGGTGAGTTTGCTCTTGGCAATGGGAATCAGTGCATTCTTCTGGCTACCTGTGCTTGCCGAACGAGATCTTTTGAGCAATACGGGCTATGCCATTGCTCGCGATGGCTGGCTGCCAGCAAACATCTGGCAGTGGAACAATTTCCTGCAAACCACGCTAGCATACACCTACAATTTCACAAGACCCGTCCAAGTCGGCATCATGCAAAGTCTATTGGCGTTGGTGGGTTTTGTGCTGGCGGTGGGAAAACCGAACAGAGATCCCCAAGCAGCCACACGACGGAGCGAACTTTGGTTGCTGGGTGGGGTTGCGCTGGTAGCGAGTGCGCTGGTAGGGGCGTGGGCGTTGCCCATCTGGCAGAGCAGTGAAATTCTCACCCTCGTACAATTCCCCTGGCGGCTGTTGACCATCGTATCGTTGCCAATGGCGTTGGCAGTCGGCGGGTTAACTTATGGCATCCAACAACGATGGGGGCAAGTCGTTGTCGGGACAAGTGTGCTGATGCTGATTGTCTGGGCACACTATCCACGGCTTGAGCAGATTCCTGTTTATGACGCGCAAAGTATGGCGATCACGCCTGATCGAATTGCCCAAATTGAGCAGTATAAGGGGGCTGAAGAAGGAGGTGAGAATACAAGCTCTGTGCAAGAATTTAAGCCGCGTTGGGTGGCGCGCAATTTAGTTTTGGAGACTCCAGGCGAGACAATAGGTGAGACAACAGAATCGGTGGATAACACCACTGAGCCAGCAGAATTGGAAATCCGTGTTGACCAGTCAAATGATTGGGAAAAAGAAGTTACAGTTGATGCGCAAGCAGCAACCATGCTGCGCTTCAACCAATTCTATTTTCCTGGTTGGGAGTTGCAGAGCGACGCGGGGGTAGGTGCGCTTTACCCTAGCACAAATTTAGGGCTACTGACGACGCAACTCACTCCTGGGTCTCAGACGATCTCATTGGGTTGGAGAGGGACAGGGGTGCAGCATCTTAGCGTGGGCATCACACTGGTTGCTCTGGCGCTATTGACTGCATGGTGTTGGGCAAGTGGTCTGCGCCAAGGTTGGCTAATCTTTAGCTTGACCTTGTTGGGAGTTGGGCTTGTTGCCACCTTCTACCAACCCCAGCCAAATGTAGTGCAACAGCCAGAGCAGCAATTGATGGGCGAGGGCATAGAGTTGGTGGGACTGCGCTATGAGCAGAGTGACCCCGACCATTTAGACATCTTTCCCATTTGGTTTGTAAGCGCTCCCCTTCCTGCAGATCTGGAAGTACGTTGGCAAGTGGTGGATGCCCAAGGAACCATTGTGCTCGATTGGTCTGGGCAACCCTTTTACAACAGCTATAGTGCAGATAACTTTCCAGCGCAGACCTTAGTGGATGACAGCTATCGCCTAGCCTTACCAGCAGGTATGCGGGCAGGCATTTATACCTTGCGTGCCCAGATCGTGGGGGCAACTGCGCCCTTAACGCCCCTGGTTGACGTGAGTGATGTGACATTGCCCAACGCGACCTCTGCGCCCCCCATGCCCAGCCATGCGCTTGCAGCCCGTTTTGAAGCGGGAATTCTGCTCAATGGCTATGATTTGCAGCCAACGCCAGCGCAATCAGATGCCGGGCAATCGAACGGAGAACAGGCGAGGGCAGTGCCGGTGGTGATGAGCGGCGAGCGTGTGGAAATCACCCTCTGGTGGCAAGCAGACCCACCCCCCGACCAGAACTATCATGGCTTTGTTCATCTCGTGGACAACAACGGGCTGCCCGTGGCACAGGTGGATCAACTACCGGGGCCACTCTTTCAGCCCCCCATGCTCTGGAACGCAGAACGACCTGCACCCGATGTCTACACCTTAACCATTGCCGAAGAGACTCCCAGCGGACTCTATTGGCCTTGGGTTGGGCTTTATGAATTTGCCACGCAACGGCGATTAAACGTAGAAGTCAATGAGACCCAAAGCGACCATCTGCAACTGCCACCGATCAAGGTCGTGAATCAACAGGAGATGCCTCCGTCCGCCGTTGAGGTTGCCGTTAATATGGGTGATTTTGCTCGATGGATTGGCTATGAGCTTGATTCGTCTACGACGAGCGTTCAGCCAGGGCAAAGCCTGCATTTAACGCTCTATTACGAAAGCATAACCTCGACTGCCACGGGCTACACCCGCTTTGTCCATGTTGTGCATCCCACAGACGGCCTTATCACCCAAGCGGATAGTGTGCCCGCCCATGGAGCAAATCCCTCTTGGTCATGGCAACCGGGGGAGATTATCTCAGATCCAGTGACGATTGCCTTTCCACCTAATGCACCGGCAGGGGAATACGAGTTGTACGTGGGCTTCTATGCGCCAGAGGCAGGGGGTCTGCGCCTGCCCTTGCAGAGTGATGAGGCAGGGCGAGTGCAAAATGGTGACCAGGCGGCAATTCTGCGTGTGACTGTCACAGACTGAATGAGCAATATATCTCACCGCGTAAATGTACCAGAACGCGTAGAGCGCTTGACCCGCAGACCTTGCACAAACTACAATTTAACAAGCAAAAGTTTATCCACTGCTCTTACGAACTGCTCTGTGCATTACTCACCAACTTCATCCAAAAGGATTGTTTATGTCCACTCCCTTGCGCGCGGGCGTTACCCGTATCGACATTACACCGCCTGTTGGCGTTGATCTGACAGGCTTTTTGGCTCGCGAAAATCCCTCCATCGGTGTGCGTGACCCACTTTACGCACGCATCTTGGTGTTGGATGATGACGATCGGCAAGTGGCGCTGGTTAGCTGTGATCTACTGGGCTTTAGTCGTGAGTTGGTGCTCGAGCTACGCGACCGCATTGCCTTGGCAACGGGCATTGTTGCACCGCGGATCATGGTGGCATGTACCCACACACATGGCGGTCCTGCCACAATGCGCTTGGTAGATTGTGGCGAAATCAATCCGGCGTATGTGGATGAATTGCTGCCCAAAATTGTCGATGGCGTGGCAAATGCCCAGGCGCGGCTGCAACCAGTGACATTGGCGGTGGGCAGTGCAACCTCTAGCACAGGCGTCCACAACCGTCGCACACCAGGTGACCTGATCGACCCCGAAATCGGCTTGTTGCGCGTGGACGACGCCCAAGGCAGAACCATTGCGGTGCTGGTGAATTATACCTGTCACCCTACCTCACTCAATCATCTCAACCGGCATATTACTGCCGACTATCCAGGGCTGGTCACGTCACGTATTGAGAAGGCAACTGGAGCGGTGACGCTCTTTTTGATGGGCGCGATTGGCGATGTGGGACCTTCCGAGCGCGGCGAAGAAAGCCTGACAACCATCGGCAATGCCGTGGCAGATGCAGCACTGGCA
Organism: Anaerolineae bacterium; assembly: GCA_038324715.1. GTDB lineage: Bacteria > Chloroflexota > Anaerolineae > Caldilineales > Caldilineaceae > QEUY01. Next base: position 4,636 of record JBBQIG010000431.1, read on the forward strand.
GCATTGCCCGCGTTGTCACCCAACGAACTCACCCGTCTGAGAGTGGCAGGAGAATTGTTGGCGCTGCCACTGCTCCCGTTGCCCAGCCGCAACCAGTGGCTTACCTGGCGCACAGAGCATGAACGCGCGGCATTGGCAGCACTCAGCAATGGAGAGACGTCCACTGCCAAAGTGCAATGGGCGATGCTGCATTGGACAGAGCGCATGTTTGAAGAGATGCAAGACGCCACATTGACGCCCACGATCAATGCCGAGGTGCAGGTGTTACGCATTGGCAAGCTGGTGATTGTGGGCGTGCCAGGGGAATTTTTTGTGGAGTTGGGATTGCAGATTAAAGCAGGGATTCAAAAAGGCGCACACTCTAGCAAAGACAAAGACCAGGGCAAGAACAAGCGCAACCAGCAAGTGATGATCTCCGGCTTTACCAATGGCAACGTGGGCTATATTCCCGCACGGCGCGCCTATCCCAAAGGTGGCTATGAGGTTGCTGAAGCCTATAAATATTATGGCTATCCTGCCGCGCTTGCGCCAGAGG
>JBBQIG010000432.1:0-5169 GCA_038324715.1 Anaerolineae bacterium
GCTTGCTCATTGGCTGGTTGACACCAATTCTCTGGATCATGGCAATCCTAACAAACGTATCGGCCGTACAGCGCATCTATGAAGTTTACTGGCGCACCAGCCAACTTCCGTCTGCCACCTCTGCCACTAAAGTGGCCCAGCCAAGCGATCAGCCGCCGGTTCAAAATTGAGCCAGTAAGTTGCGGCGTCGTCTCGCGCCACAGGGCGTGAACCCATAGGTAGCCTTGTCATCACGGCCATTTCGTTTCGAACATTCGACAACGAAGTAGGCCGTATTTTTTTGGAGTGTATTACGTCATGTTTGGTAGAAGGCCTTCGCACATTAGTACACACAACGAGCCGAAATTGCTTAAGGAATACACAGAAGAGGAGCTACTTGTCCGGGTCGTAAATTTCGACGAAGAAGCTCTAAGCGAAATTTATGAACGGTACGAGTTAAAGATCTATAGCTACATCTATCGGCGTACCAGCGATCAAGTGTTGTCAGAAGATTTGACAGCCCAGGTATTCCTAAAGATGTTGGAAGCCATCCAGAGTGAACGTGCTTGGCACAGTTCTTTCTCCGGCTGGTTATACCGCATCGCCCACAATCTGGTGATCGATCATTACCGGGCGCGGGATCGTCAAAAGCAGGTTTCAATTGACGACATCCCCCATATGCCCGATACAAGTGTCAATCCCGTGCGGGCAGCCGAAATCGCTCTTGATGCCGAGGCTTTACGTTCTGCCATGCGGCGGTTGACCGACGAGCAAGCACAAGTCTTAAGTTTACGCTTTCTCGAAGGGTACAGCTTTAATGAGATCGCCGAAATCATGGATAAGACCGAAGGCGCAGTTAAAGCGCTTCAACATCGAGCCGTTGCGACCTTACGCCAATTGCTTGTATATGAGCCGTAGCGTTTGCGAAGCTGGAACGTCGTAATAAGTGAAATCTCGAGAAAGTTCAGAGAAACATTTTGAGAGATATTAAACAAAGTACAGACTAAACAATGTACAAGTGTTAAAAGTAGTACAGGTATTCAGTAGCAGTAGTGTTTCAGGCGACAGAAAAATGCGTACCAAACCAGCACGCATTTCTGATATAGTTTCAACCGTAGTTGAGTTATTCAATGCCTAAGCTGGATGCGAGACTGAGCGTACTCAGATCAAAGCAAACTCAACGAGAAAGTTCGAGAGTGGTATATGAACCGGAATGATAGGTCATCCAAATCTAACGCTGAAGATCTCTTTGCAGCGGTAAGCCGTCTAGAAGCCGGCGAACCCATCCCAGACATCCTTGCATCCTATCCCTCAAGCATGCATGATGAGTTGTTGGAGATGTTCGCCATTGTCCAGGTGGCGGAACAAATTCGCACTGATCCTGTCCCGCGGCCCAGTGCTGCGCGACGTGCCGCTGCGAAGAGGACTTTCCTTGCAACCGCGGCCCAAATGCGTGAAGCTCAGCAGCCGCAGATGATGTCAACACAAGTTGCACCCGTGATGCCCCAGCGAGTCAAATCGCGATCTGCTGCCCGCCGAGCAGCCAGACGGGCCACGAAGCCTTGGGAACGCTTTACAAGCGGGTTGCAAAATCTATTTAGCAGTCGTGCGCTGCACTTGGCACCGCTCATTGCCACCCTGTTGTTGGTGCTTTTTAGCACCACAACGCTAGTCACACTAGCCCAGAGTGCGGTTCCTGGCGACCTTGCCTATTCCCTAAAACAGTGGATTCGCAAGCAGGAACTCGAATTAGCACCTGCCGGGCAGCGTGATTTAGTACGCCAGGAGCAAGAGAAAGAATTGGCCCAGGATGTTGCAAAAGCAGCAAATCGTGCCGATGCCAATAGTGCAGTGATTCAGGCAGAAGACACACAGATTTACTACGGTCGCACAGGTCGCTTGCTCAAAGTGGGCGGGCTAACGGTTATGGATCTCTACCAGCCTGATGCCAACGTCGAAGTCTTCCAGAAAATGGAGATTGTAGGCGACCTACAACCTGGTGCCCAGGTCGAGTTGGATTATCAAATCCTGCCAGGTCAAAGCGCCACAGTCCAGGGAATTGCCTTGACAGTAGTGGCACCGCCCGACGAGAATGCTCTCATCGAGATCGACGTTCCGGCGAACGAATTGCCACAGGCTGGCACATGTAACGTATCACAGCCCCAAGGCTGGGTTCCCTACAACGTGCGGCTTGGCGACAACCTGACCTTCCTGGCAAACCGCGGTGGCACGACAATCAGCAAGATTGCTGAAGTCAACTGCCTTGAGTCAGAGATCATTGTCATCGGAGCGCAACTCTACGTCCCAGCGGATTCGCTCAAGACAGACTTGCCACTGCTGCAATGTAGCGATGGCGCACCAAAAGGCTGGCTGCTCTATGAAATCCAGGCTGGAGATAACCTGAGCCGCCTCGCCGAACGCAGTGGCGTCACGGTCGAGGAGATCATGGAAGCCAACTGTTTGGAAAGCGACACCATTATCATCGGAGACAAGTTCTACCTGCCTCCAAGCGCAGCGACCGAATAAGCTGCAACATCAGCACAAACTTGGCGGCGTAGGGAATCATCCCTACGCCGTCTTTTTCATTTTATTTGTTCCGATGTTCCACCGTCTTACTTGTCACCTCTTGTTTGTCACAGTCTTGTTCACCCTTCTCCCCTGCTTCAACTCCATACAAAGCATTACCAGAGGCTTCCCCGACCACTTACTCTACACGGAAGCTGATTCGACCCCAAACAATTTGACCAGATACGATGACTCCAGTACAATGAATCGTTGTCCGTGCTTTGCCAGCCAACCGCATTTTGTGAATTTTCTAGATAGTGGGCTGTGACAGACATAAGGTGTGGATAGTAGAAAGTTACAGGAAAAGAGTTCTGAAAAAGAATTCTTAGAGAGCTACGTCAAACGTGTACAAATTTTCCGGTAAAGGGTCAACCTGTGTTTGAGAGTCTAAGCGATAAACTCCAGGGCGTCTTTGAACGACTTGCCCGTCAGGGAAAACTTACCGAAAGTGATGTCAACATTGCGCTGCGCGAAGTACGCTTGGCGCTTTTGGAAGCTGACGTCAATTTTAAGGTAGTCAAAGACTTTATTGATCGCATTCGCGCGCGCGCGGTGGGCAAAGAGGTCATGGAAAGCCTGACCCCTGCCCAGCAGGTGGTCAAAATTGTCCATGATGAACTGATTGAACTTTTAGGCAAGCCTGCCCCGCTCAATAATTCAGGTCAGCCGCCCCAGGTAATCATGCTCATTGGCTTGCAGGGTGCCGGTAAAAGTACAATGGCGGCCAAGTTAGCGCTGCGCCTCAAGAAGAATGGTCAGCGCCCTTTGATGATCGCGGCGGACATCTATCGTCCTGCCGCCATCCAGCAATTGGAAATATTGGGCAAGCAGGTAGATGTGCCTGTTCACAGCGAAGGAACTCAAGTTCCCGCCCCCACCATTGTCAAAAACGGCTTGCGCTTGGCTCGCGAAAAAGCCTACACGACGGTCATCATTGATACAGCAGGTCGCTTGCAACTTGACGACCAGATGATGCAAGAGTTGGAGCAGGTACGCATGATTGCCCGCCCCATCGAAGTATTGCTCGTCGTCGATTCCATGACAGGCCAAGAAGCTGTCAATGTCGCAGAGGGCTTCAATGCCCGCGTGCCACTCACCGGACTGATCATGACCAAGATCGATGGTGATTCTCGTGGTGGCGCGGCGCTCAGTGTGCGTCATGTCACCACCGGTCCCATTAAGTTCTTGGGTACAGGTGAGAAGCTAGTCGATCTGGAACCCTTCCAGCCTGACCGTTTGGCTGGACGTATCCTGGGCATGGGCGACGTTATGACGCTGATCGAGCGTGCCCAAGACCAAATTACAGAAGAAGATGCCGCCGCAATGGAGCGCAAACTCCAAGAAGGCGATTTTGATTTCGAAGATTTTCTTGACCAATTACGCCAATTGAAGAAACTTGGCCCGTTGACCGATATTTTGGGCATGATTCCAGGCATAGGCCGCATGACCAAAGATATTGATATGCAAGGGGCCGAAGGTAGCATGAATCGTACTGAGGCAATCATTAGTAGCATGACCCGCAAAGAACGGCGCACACCTGATCTGCTCAATGCCAGTCGTCGTCGTCGCATTGCAGCGGGCAGTGGCACCACTGTACAAGATGTCAATGCCCTCGTGAAGCAATTCCGCGAAATGCAAAAGATGATGAAGCAAATGGGCATTATGGGTGGCGGTGGCAAGCGCAAAGGCCGTGGTGGTCCAGGCGGACGCGGCGGCGGAGGCGGGATGCCCAAAGGATTGATGGATATGCTTGGCGGTGGGATGAATCAAGGGAAGAATTAATTTCTTGCTCATCCCTGTACGCAGCATGAAGTAAACATTCAAAAGATAGTATGCGACTTTGCAGGGTACTATAGGACAGAAGCCCAAAGTGGCTTCAAAGTTTTGCAAACTATAAGATTAGCATAGACCAGTCAATGGCCGTTTTGCGGCGAGGCTGTGATATACTAAGCACAAAAGTTGACCGTTTGCAGTTTAGATGACCTTTGAAACCTATTGTTGAAAAACAGGGCTGGAGACATCGAAATCAAAAGCGGTTCTCCAAACCCAAGGTGGTAGTTGAAAAGTTCCAGCCACATTTGTTGCGGCAGAAATTTCAACGTGGCTCGCGCCTCCACAAAACGAGAGAACTATTTAGTAAGGAGAACAATTCATCGTGGTACGTATTCGTCTGCGCCGTATGGGTGCAAAAAAGAAGCCATTCTATCGTATCGTTGTCGCCCACAAGCAATCACCACGCGATGGGCGTTTCATTGAAATCGTGGGCACCTATAATCCACTCACAGAGCCATCGACCGTTGAGCTGAAGCCAGAACGTATTGCTCATTGGCTCAGCCTGGGCGCACAGCCCAGCGAATCTGTGCAACACATGTTACGCAAGCACAACCTGCTCGACGCTGATAACAAGCCCATTCCTTTTGTCAGCGCCGCAGCCTAACACAAAGCTGAGATTGATTTCATGGAAGAATTGGTTCGTTTCGTTGCCCAGTCGTTAGTCGAAGATCCGGACAAAGTGACGGTCTTTCGTAAGGAGACGCGGCGCACAACGATCCTAAAACTGCGCGTGGCTCCTGGTGATACAGGTCGTGTGATTGGCAAGGGAGGACGAGTGGCAAATGCCATTCG
>JBBQIG010000433.1:0-5153 GCA_038324715.1 Anaerolineae bacterium
TTGGTATGGTGCTGGTCGTTCCAGCGGCGCAACTTGACCCTGTGCTCGAATTGCTGCCCGAAGCCCTGTTGATTGGGCGATTGACTTCACGCGCTGCGGGGAGCGAGGGTATGGACTTGATCTAGTGGCATTCTTCTCTTAATGTGAGTTTTATGTGAGCAATCTGCACAGAAAGTTCAGAACAGAAGATTCAGATGAAGTATTTGGATGAGAAAGTAATCAGCGATGACTGCACGTTTGGCGGTACTGATTTCGGGCAATGGCTCTAATCTGCAAGCGATCTTAGATGCAATTCGAATGCGGGTGTTGGATGCGCAGGTGGTGGTGGTGGTTTCGAATCGCAAGGCTGCTTATGGGTTGGAGCGTGCTGCCAAGGCAGGTGTACCCACCCATTATCACCCGTTGAAGCCCTATCGGGATGCAGACCGCACGCGTGCGGAGTATGATCATGACCTGGCACAGATTGTTAAAAAATATGCACCTGATTATGTGATCCTGGCTGGCTGGATGCACATTTTTACCAATTCTTTCTTAGATCAATTTCCCTATCGTGTTGTCAATTTGCATCCGGCACTGCCCGGTAAATTTCCTGGTGCCCATGCAATTGAAGAAGCCTTTGCTGCTTTTCAACGCGGCGAAATCAAGGGAACTGGTGTGATGGTACATCTCGTGCCTGACGAGCAGGTGGATCGTGGGCCAGTGCTGCTGACAAATGATGTTCCGATTCTTCCGACCGATACGCTGGAAACGTTGGAGACTCGAATACAGCAGACGGAACATCGAACGCTGGTGCAGGCGATTGCGCGCTTGATCCAAGGGGATGAGGATGAGTAGGTAGGAGCAGGAGAAGAAGTTCGGGACGTTGAGCTAGAAGTTATATAAGCTTCCTCGGAGCCTGAAGCTCCAAGGAAGCGTTGATCCTGAAGTATTTGTTAGACAAAGAAAGAGGCCAGATCCCATTGCGATCTGGCCTCTTTCTTGCGTGCTGTAAAGGTTACACTAGCGCTTTGATGTCATCGTCGATGCTGCGACCGAACTTGCGCCATGCCAAGTAGGCGGTGACTGGTGTGGTGAAGAGGAACGATATCCAAATGGTGGTTAAGCCCCCACCGACTGTATTGAGCAGGATAGCCCCCAAGATGACTGCGCCCCAAATGCCTGAGATGCCAACGTACATAGGATATTTGGTGTTGCCTGTTCCGCGTAGACCGCCACTGTGAACCATCGAAATGGCCCAGAAGGGCTGCAGAAGGGCAATTGCACGCAAGCCAGCCCCACCTATTGCCACCACGGTAGGGTCGGGGGTAAAGATGGCGATGATTCTTTCGGCAAAGACCAAGAAGATCGCCGCCAGTGTGCACATCCAAATTAAAGCCCAGCCAGCCGCAATTTTTGTGACTGCTTTTGCCTCATCGGGGCGGCGTGCGCCGATGCTCTGACCCACCAGGGCTGTGGCTGCCAGAGCGAAGCCAAGACCCGGTAGGAATGAAATCGACATTGCATTGAGCACAACGCGGTGAGCTGCCAGCGCCAATGTGCCAAGTTGAGCCACCACAATCGACATAGTGAGAAAGCCGACCGAATTGACCATTTGCTCTGTTGCCGCAGGAAGTCCAATCTTGAGAATTTGGCGCGCTAACTTGATATCTGGAACCCAATCTTCTCTGCCACGGATAGAGATGCCATTGACGCCACGCCACATTACCCAAAAGAGGATGCTAAAGCCGAAAACACGTGAAATAAAGGTTCCCCAAGCGCTACCCACCGCACCTAACTGTGGCATTCCCAACTCGCCAAAGATAAGACCATAGGTGAAGAAGACGTTGATTACATTAGAAAAGAGCGTGATGAGCATGGGCGTGCGTGATTCACCCACGCCACGCAGCACACCACCCCCTAATAACATCAAGGTCAATATGGGTATAGTCACCATTGTGACACGCAGGTAATCTGCACCGATCTGGGTGACTTCTGGCTCCATGCCAAAGATGCCAATCAGGGGTTCGGCGGCGACGATGCCAAGAATAATGAAGGGCAGGGAGATGATGACACTCCACACCAACGACTGCTTGGCGAGCTTATTGGCGCGGGTAATATCCTTTGCCCCGAAAGATTGGGCAACTAGAACTGAACTCCCTACCGATGTTGCACTGAGGGCAGAGATGACAAAGAACATAAATTGGAGTGCCGCACCCACCCCTGCAAGGGCACCAGGGCCAAGGCGTGCAACCATGACGGTATCAACAATACCCAGCATGGTTTGCAGAAAATTTTCGCTGATGACAGGCCACGCCAAGTTGAATACACGACGACGTAGCGACGTGAGTGGTAAAGCCGCTTGGTGTTGCTCTGTTCTACTATCGCCTGTTTCGGCATCAACTGTTTGTACGGTGTCCATGATGATCCGAGTCTAGCTGCCAGAATCTCCAGGTGGCAAAGCAGACAGAGTCATGTAATTCTCTCTGTTGTTTTAAGACTCTTCCGCCACGTGTTAAATATTCTGGGGCAAACATCTAAATAAAATGATTCGAGAACGATTGAATTCAAGCGTTGCACTATAACAGATATAGTGAAATCATTCCAAACTTTAATGAAGTACAAGAACAAAAAAACTGATGCGGCTGACTTTCAGCCGCATCAGTTGGATGCTGGGACAAACGTTTGTAAAAGTTATGCTGCTGCGTGGTTCATCGGGTGTAAGGGTGCGCGCGCCAAGGTGCGTTGGGGTAAACTGGTGGTCGCTGGGGGCGCAAAGGCTCGCAATGCTCGGCTCTCACGAACCAACGCTGGCGTTTCTTGAACCTGTTCACTCTCTGGCAGTTTGGCAATAACCAGACTATTTTGGGAACCATACATATTATCCGAAATCCCATCGGCATGAGAGTCAGTACGCCATTGCCCATCGACTATATACCGGAATTGATAGGATGCGCCCAGTGGTAGATCGACTGCAGCTTGCCAGACACCACTGCGGGTCTGCTGCAACACAATGTCGTTTTCGCGCCAGTCATTAAATTCGCCTGTGAGTGAGATACGATCTGCCCATATACAAGAGGGCAACTCAAAGACCACACGAACATGACCGGGGATTGGCGAGCGATATTTGTGAATCATAATCCCACTCCTTCTAAGCGGAACAGACGGACTTGGTACCGTACATATGTGCAAAACTATTTGCACAACAACATGCGTAATGTGCTAAATCTTGAATTTTTTGAAGCTAACGTTTATGAAGGCTATTACGCAGCGCTGTCTACCTACAACCAAGTTAGGCGCAAGACACCGAGTTGCTGACAATAATAACAGATATTTCTTAAAAGTTGATTAATAAACTGATCACTTCTGTAACAAGTAGTAAACGTTTTCGGGCGATTGCTCTACGATACACGTTGTATGGCAGTATATCGGAATACCAAGAGGATGTCTTGGTGCATATCCTACAAAAACCTGGCTGATTCGTTGTTTAACTTGTGCAAATTGCTGGAGTTTCTGGAGGGATATTCGGATTTACCCTATTGGAGATGGTCGTTAAATAGTTTTTATTGGATAATATGCACAAGAGATGATTGGAGCAGGATGAGAAAAGGTACATCTTCTTGTATAAAAAGATATGAAAATGGCGGGGCGATCTGATCGCCCCGCCATTTTGACTATCTGAAGCTGTACGAACTATCCAATAACGATATTCACCAGTTTATTGGGCACGACAACAACTTTGCGGACACTCTTGCCGTCAATCCACTTTTGCACAGTTTCCAGCGCTAGTGCCTGGGATTCGATGGTATTGTTCGGCGTGTCTAGGGCAACAACTAGTTTGTCACGCACTTTGCCATTGATCTGGATAACAATGTCAACCTCGTCCGTGCGGCTCTTCTCGACATCGGCTTGCGGCCAGCTTTGCAGATGAACACTCGTGTCGTGACCACGATGCTGCCACAACTCCTCACTGATGTGGGGGAAGATGGGTGCCATCAACAAGAGCATGGTCTCAATGCTTTCGTTCCAAATGGGCGCGTTGGTTACGGCGCTATCCTTCAGCCGCACCAGCATATTGTTTAGCTCCATCAAGGCTGCAATGGCGGTGTTAAAGCGGAAGTTGACCATATCATCTGTGACCTTGATGATCACTTGGTGCAACTTGCGTTCTAGCCCGCGCACCTGGTCTGCTTCTGCTTCCCCACTGATCTTGCTATTGTCCGTTGCGATGTTCCACACGCGTGACAAGAAGCGACTAACTCCTTCAATGGCGCTGGGATCCCATGGGCCGCCCAGATCCCACGGGCCAATGAACATCAGATAACCGCGCACGGTGTCTGCTCCATACTTGCCCACATAGTCATCAGGGTTGACCACATTGCCCCGGCTCTTGGACATCTTTTCGCCATCTGGCCCCAAGATAATGCCCTGGTTAAAGAGTCGTACCATTGGCTCATCGAAGGAGACAATACCCAAATCGCGCATTGCTTTGGTGAAGAAGCGCGTGTACAACAGGTGCATGGTGGCATGTTCAATGCCGCCTGTGTATTGATCCACAGGCAGCCAATAATCGCCTGCGGCCTTGTCCCACGGCAAATCATCGGCGTGGATTGTCTCACCTGCCTTCCAGTTGGGCGAGATGTAGGCATACTGATACCAACTGGAACACATGAAGGTATCCATGGTGTCCGTTTCCCGCTCGGCAGGGCCGCCACAGGTGGGGCAGGTGACATAGCGGAAACCCTCATGATATTTCAGCGGGCTTTCGCCGGTGGGCTTGAACTCTGCATCATCGGGCAGCACCACGGGTAACTGCTCATAGGGAACGGGTACAGTGCCACACTTTTCGCAGTAGACAATCGGGATGGGCGCACCCCACATACGCTGGCGCGAGATCAGCCAGTCACGCAGACGATAGTTGATGGATCGCTTGCCTTTGCCGCTCTCTTCCAGCCAACTAATGACCTTATCCGCTGCCTCTGTGACAGGTGTGCCACTGAATTCACCGCTGTTCACCATTTCGCCTTCGGTCTTGGAGGCATAGGCTGCGGTCATTGGGCCTGTGTCGCCATCGGGGCCACTTATGACACGACGAATCTCCAAGCTATATTTAGTGGCAAAGGCAAAGTCACGCTCGTCATGGGCGGGTACTGCCATAATTGCACCCGTTCCGTAAC
>JBBQIG010000434.1:0-5152 GCA_038324715.1 Anaerolineae bacterium
AATGGGACTTGTAGAAGATGTAACATTTACGGGGTATGTACCAGGGGAAGATCTGCCAGCACTGTATAGCGCCGCCACTTGTGTGCTCCTACCAAGCCAATATGAGGGCTTTGGTCTGCCTCTGCTTGAAGCAATGGCCTGTGGAGTTCCGGTGGTCTGTAGTCGCGCCAGTAGCCTCCCCGAATTAGCTGGAGAGGCTGCGATTCTCATCGATCCCAATGATGCTGCTGCGTTAGCTTTAGCCATTATCCAAATCATCGACCAGCCCGACTTCGCCGCCACCCTGCGCGAGAGCGGTCTGGCACAGGTGCGTCCCTTTACTTGGGAAGCCACCGCACGCCAGACCGCACAAATCTACCAAGAGCTTGCACTACAGCGTTAGTAGCCTAAACCGTTGGCTCCCAACTTGTGTAATGTGGCCCAATGTACAGCGACTGAGGCCGGATCAATCGGCCTGTCGCCAACTGTTCGCGACAATGCGCAATCCACCCCGCACAACGCCCAATCGCAAAGGTGGGCGTAAAGAGTTCCGTCTCCAATCCCAGTCCATGCAGCAATAACGCCGTATAAAACTCCACATTGGTTTGCAATCGTCGCCCCGGCTTAAATTCCTCTAGCAACGCCAGTGATTTCTGCTCGACAAACTTAGCCAAGGCATATAACTCGCGACGAGCACCTTCGGCAAACATCTGGTCTGCCGCACCTGCCAGCACTTCAGCGCGCGGGTCGCGTACCTTGTAGACACGATGCCCAAAACCCATCAACCGCTCGCCACGCTCCAGCTTGGCACGCAAGAACGGCTCCGCTGCCTCTCTCGTCCCAATTTCAAAGACCATCTCCAGGGCAGGACCAGGTGCGCCCCCATGCAATGGCCCTTTGAGCGCGCCAATGGCCCCGACAATTGCAGAGGTCATATCCGACTCCGTGGCAATGATGACACGCCCCGCAAAGGTCGAAGCATTCAAGCCGTGATCAATTATGGTGTTGAGATAGGTTTCTAACCCGCGCACAGCCGCGGCATCCGCCTCAGCACCTGTCAACATATAAAGATAGTTGGCGCTATGGCTCAAATCGGCGCGTGGCGCAATTGGTGCTTGTCCCGTACGCAACCGCCAATAGGCAGCAACCGCAGTCGGCATGCGCGCCAGCAGAGCCTTGGTTACCAATTCCTGATCACCACTGTCGATATCGAGGTCCAATGTACCCGCACCAATGCGCAACGCATCCATGCTAGGTTTTTCTTGTTGAGCCACAGCAGCCAACAGATCCAGCGTTGCCGTTGGCAGAGCACGCAAGGTGGCTAGCTCTTGGGTAAAGGCGGCAAGTTCTCCTGCATTGGCACGCGCCCCATTCCAAAGCAGATAGGTAGCTTCCTCAAAGGTCGCCTGGGGGGCAATTGTTTCAACTGAATACCCCCCGATAATCAATTCACCTTTTTGTCCGTCTACATGACTTAGCTTCGTTTCCGCAGCGACAACGCCTTCTAAACCAGGACGAAATTCGGCAGCAGGGGCAGGTGTAGCGGTTGATGCCATCTTCTAAAACTCCTTATAAGCACAATAGCCAGTGAAATAGCAAGATGATCAATAGTGATTAGTAGATGATTGTGAGCAGTCATCAGCCAAAATGACTGCTCTTTCTGCATTGATCAATGTATGTTAGCATAGACACACAGACTTATGTTGTCAATCTTGATCAACAAATCAATATATCAAAGGCACGCAAGATGTCAGAAATGCTGCCCAATACAACCTATTTAACTGCCAACCAAGCCGCCCAGTACCTAGGAATTTCCCCAGCCACACTCTATTCCTATGTAAGCCGCGGTCTTTTGCGCTCGGAACCAGATACAACTAACTCACGCAGTCGCCGCTATCTGGCGGCTGATGTTTACGCGCTGCGCCAACGCAAAGAACAAAAACGCAATCCATCCGTAGTAGCAGCCAGTGTATTGGATTTCGGCGAGCCAGTGCTAAACTCTGGAATTACATTGATTTTGGGTGGCAAACTCTACTATCGCGGTTACGATGCCTGTGAACTGGCTAAAAGTCAATCTTTTGAAAGTGTTGCTAACTTGCTGTGGACAGGCGACCTCACGCCACTCTCTCCCGTCCCACACTTACCAACGGTTTGGTCAACGCTCGTCTCGGCGATCCTCCCTCAGACGACACCCTTAGCCGCGCTTCAAAGTCTTCTACCACTCGTACAAACATTGGATCCCAGTGCCCATGATATATCACCACAAGCAGTAGTGCGTCTGGGTCAAACAATCATTCAACTGCTCATCTCCATCATTGGCGGCACGCTAGATGCATCTTCTATTGTAGAAGGACTTACAACAGCTTGGCAACCGAGCCAGTCCCACGCTGGCGATTTACTCAATGCCATGCTCATTCTTACTGCTGACCATGAGCTAAACATTTCTTCATTCACGGCGCGCTGTATCGCATCAACAGGAGCGCCACCCCATGCGGCATTAGTTGGTGCATTGGCCGCGCTACAAGGCCCACGTCATGGCGGTCAAACGCTCCGCTGTGAAGCATTCCTACGCGAAATTGCTTGGGATGGCCCGCAAGCCGTCACCAATCGCCTGCGTCGCGGTGATTCACTTCCCGGCTTCGGGCATCTGCTCTATCCCGATGGCGATCCGCGTGGACGCTACCTTGTCGAAGCCTCATTGGCTGCCGCACCAGACTCATCTGCAGCCAGTGTAGTACGCACGGCATGTGAAACTGTCTACAATCAAGTAGGTCTTGCGCCAAGCCTAGACATGGGACTGGTCGCAGCAGGACGCATTCTCGGCTTGCCCGCGGGCGCACCCCTGCTTGTCTTTGCCCTCGGTCGCATCGCTGGATGGATCGGGCACATCATTGAGCAATACCAAGCCGACCAACTAATCCGACCCCGCGCCCGCTACAACGGCCCACAACCGCGCACCGAATAACCGCTCCAAGGAAGCGGTTAGCCCCCTGGGCCGCTCCGAGGAAGCTTTATCTCTAACTATCTGCATCCAATAACCCTCACCACAAGGAACAGCAAAATGTCCATTGCACCCACCGTCTACCCATACACACCCGACTCCGAACGTCACGAAGGCGTCCCCAAAGGCAGCGTGACCCATTTTGAATATGTCAGCACAATCTTCAAAGATACACATCGCGACTACTGGGTCTATGTGCCGCAACAATATGACCCAAACAGCCGCGCGGCGGTCATGGTCTTTCAGGATGGACACAGGTATGTAAATGACGCGGCTGAATTCCGCACCCCAATTGTCTTTGATAATCTCATTCACGCGGGAACCATGCCCGTGACCATTGGCATCTTCATCAATCCCGGTCATCTCGGCGAAAGACCCCCTGGCACTCCCTATGCAGCAAGCAATCGCTCTTTCGAATATGACTCCCTCTCCGATCAGTATGCGCGCTTCCTGCTCGAAGAGATTCTCCCAACAGTGGGAGCCAACTGGAATCTGACTGATGATCCAGACCAACGCGCCATCTGTGGACTCTCATCCGGCGGCATTTGCGCGTTCACCGTCGCATGGGAACACCCCGACGCATTCCGCAAAGTCCTCTCCCACATTGGCTCCTTCACCGACATTCGCGGTGGAGATGCCTATCCATCGCACATTCGCAAGCAAGCCATACGGCCAATCCGCATCTTCCTCCAAGATGGTGAGGCCGATCTAAACAACCAATCTGGGGACTGGTGGCTAGCAAATCTTCAAATGGTGTCGGCACTCAAATATCGTGGCTATGACTATAAATTTGCACCCGGTGACGGTGCACACGACGGCAAGCATGGCGGAGCAATTCTGCCCGATTCACTGCGCTGGCTGTGGAGAACAGGCGAATAGCCAAAGGTAAATGTAGGGTGCAAGGGTAATTGACAGCACAGGCCCTCCACCCTACTGCCATCAGCCAACACTGCCAGTGATTACGAGGTCATGACGTAAGTCAGCATCACCACCTGCGTCACCAGAGATGCGGCGTAGCAAAGTTCCATCAAAGATTGCTCACCATTCTAGCCCTGTGCTATCATGCCTCTCATGGAAAGCCTTCTATCCGACGACTTTGTGTTTAGCCAATCAAATCTGCAAGCCTACACGGATTGCCCTCGCCGCTTCTGGCTCACCCATGTTCAGCGTCTGCCCTGGCCCGCGGTCGAAGCCAGCCCGGTGCAGGAGCATGAATATATGATGCGACTGGGTGAAATGTTTCACCGCGCCGTACAGCGTGCAGAGGCAGGCATTCCACCAGAATTCATTGGCCCCAACTTGGAGCCGCCCCTGGACGAATGGTTTGCCAGCTATCTTCAATATCGACCACGTGACCTGCCCACAGATGTGGTGGAGGTCGAATCCATGCTTGCCATTCCATTTCAAGTGGGCGACACGCCTGTTTACCGGCTTGCCGCTAAATATGACTTGCTAACTGTTGAACCAAACAAGCGTGCAATTATCACCGACTGGAAGACAACGCGCCGCCGCACGGAACCGCGCATCTTGCGCGAGCGCCTTCAATCGCAAGTCTATCCCTACATCATCGTTGAAGCCAGCGCCCAGCTTCCTTGGGGGCCGATTGCACCTGAACAGGTAGAGATGCGCTACTGGTTTACCTCAGCCCCCGACGAACCTGTAATCCTGCGCTACGATGCGGCACAACATGCCCGCAATCATCAACTGCTCCAGCGGCTCATTATCCAAATTCTTGCCGGGGCAAATCAAGCAGACTTTCCCAAAATCCCAGACACCGACGCCAATCGTCAACGAATCTGCGCCTACTGTACCTATCGCTCCCGCTGTAATCGGGGCATCCTACCGGGGGATCTTCAGGACATTTCCGATGTCGAAGAGGGGCTATACGACCCAATGGCTAACCTGGAAATCAATATCGAAGACGTTCCACAAATCGCCTTCTAACGGGCATAGTAGAATTTGCAGATCCCTTCCTTGGAGATCCAAGCTCCGAGGAAGGTCAAAAAGTCTCCACAACCAACTAACTAAGTCCAATACCTTCGCCAGTTAAGGAATTACAGAGTGAGAATGAACAGGATGAATGCGACCAAGACGGGTAACATTTCTGAGAATGTTGGACAATAAAATAGGATCAGGGGATTGCGGAAGCAATTTTAATGTTTCCTCTGCATA
>JBBQIG010000435.1:0-5141 GCA_038324715.1 Anaerolineae bacterium
TCTTGGTCAGATGGTGGCGCAGCTAGCCATAACATCACCACTCCCACCAATGACCAGACCTATACTGCTCAGTTCCAGCAGGTGGTCACAGAGCCGCCCCCCGCGCCCACTTCGACCATTACGCTTGCCACCAATCCTCCAGGATTGCAGATCACGCTGAATGGGCAGGCTGTCACGGCACCCCATTCCACGGTGAGTGAAGAGGGTGAGCAGCATGCGTTGGGTGTTGTCTCGCCACAGACAGTGGACGGCATCACCTACGAGTGGGTCTCTTGGTCAGATGGTGGCGCAGCTAGCCATAACATCACCACTCCCACCAATGACCAGACCTACACCGCTCAGTTCCAGCAGGTGGTCGTGGCAGACGATCTAATCTTTGCCGATGATTTTGAGTCGGGAGACCTATCTGCTTGGCCGCAACGTGTTACCGATGGCGACGACCTGGCGGTTCTACCTGCCGCAGCGATGTTGGGGAGCTATGGCTTACTGGCCCAAATCGACGACAACCATAACCTTGCGCTCATCAATGGGGAGCTGAATGGGGAGAAGCGCTATCGCGCACGCTTCCACTTCGATCCCAACTCGGTTGTGATGGCACAAGGCAACATGCACGAGATCTTCCGCGGTTTTGTCGGAACATGGCCTGCGGTGCTGGACATGAAGATGCGCTTCTACAATGGCAGATATCAGGTGCGAGTGGGCATACTCAACGACAGTACCACCATGCGCAATAGCTCCTGGTTTGATCTCACCGATGAGCCACATGCGCTCGAGGTGGACTGGCAAGCCGCGACCGCGCTAGGTGAAAACGATGGTTCGATCTCCTTCTGGATTGATGGTGTGTTGCATTCGCAACTGACGGGTATCGATAACGACACGCGCTATATAGACCGTATCCGGCTGGGTGCAATCAGTGGCATTGACAGTGGCACGCGTGGTACCTACTACTTTGATGCCTTCGAGTCACGTAGAGAAAACTACATCGGCCCCGCCGCTGGCATAGCAATGGTGGCAAGCGTGGTCGCTGACCCAACACAGTTACATGCCTATACCGAAGAGGAGTTGACAGAGGAAGACATGCAGCCGCCGGCAGATGAAGAGCTTCCAGACGAAGAAGATCCAGATGAGGAAAACCCGGACGAAGAAAATCCGGACGAAGAGCAGGATTTGCCGCAACTCTTCCTGCCCTGGACGAGCCACTAGGGATACATGAATTTTTGAACACGTTTCAGTGTAGGTGCTTTCAATGAACCGTCTGCGTATTTGGATTGTCATACTCGTCATTTGGTTACCATCCATGGTCTTTATTGAACATGCCTTGGTGCCAGCCGACTATCGGCATAACATTTTGCTCTTCCTACTGGCAACGGTGGCGGCGATTCTGCTCACGCCAAAGCCGTTGCCCAATCGGGCGCTTATGTTTGGCCTAGTGCTTGCCTTTATCGCCATAGGCATCTTGCAAAACGGGATCCAAGATGAATTGAGGAACATTCCTCTTACGATCACACGGATTGCCGCCATTCTGTTAACGGCGTTGATTGCACATCAAATCAACATCAATCTTCACGAGGTTGAACAGGCGATAGTTGCCCTTGCCTTTACCGACTTTTCGCCGTTGCCCACTGCGTTTTCCGACGCACAGGCAACAATGTATCGAGAACTCCAGCGTGCTCGCCATCACGAACGCCCGTTGTCGGTGGTTCTCTTTCAAGTTGACGAGAAATCTATGGAAATGGCAATACCCAGAGTAGCGGAGGAGGTACGGCAATCGATGGTCAAAAAATTCACGCTGGCAAAAGTAGCCCGTGTCTTGGATGACAACCTCCCCCGTTTCCACTCGTTTGCCTTGCGCAATAATTGCTTTATCGCAACGATGCCAGAGACCACAAACGAGGAAGCATGCCAGCTTATTGAATCTGTGGGTGCAATGACAGCGCAGGAGTTGGGATTAACGGTCTACTCTGGGATTGCCTCCCTATCGGACGAGGCAACAACCTTTGAGACTTTAGTGGAGCTGGCGGAGCAAAGGATGAGTGAGGCTCGCTCTTCTCAACAGATGATAGACCCTCGTCAGTTGCGGTTCCCAGTGGAATCAACTTCTGTCGAGCAGCGTGTAGACTCTATCGAGCAACGCGTAGAGTTGTAACGTGGAATTGTAATGTAGTGCAGCGTTGCAAAAATTTACTTTCGGCTGTTCCGCCCTTTTGGCAGAGGACTCGGCTCGATCTCCTCGGGAATAGTGGCGGAAATTTCAGGAATGCTCAGTACCAAGCTCTACAGAGGGTGTACTTGGTGAGCAGTGGAGGGGAAAAATGGCTATCTGGATCACAATGGAACGTCCCAAAGTCAAGCTCTATCGGACTGGATATAGGAGGGTAAAGCGGATATTTGACATCTCGCTTTGTCTATTCGGGCTGCTTCTATTTGGCCCAATTGCGCTCATCATTGCGGCTTTAATTCGGCTTGAATCGCCAGGCCCAGTTCTCTATGTCCATGACAGAATTGGCAAGGGGGGTCGCCGGTTCAAGATGTATAAGTTTAGAACCATGCATCACAACATTGCCAGAGACGCGCATCGCACATATATGAAGGCATTTGTGAATGGTCAGTCAATAAATAGCCAGGCAGCAGGGGTATTTAAGCCTTTTGAGGCGAACCAAGTGACGAAGATTGGTCGCATTTTGCGTGCAACCAGTCTAGATGAAATGCCCCAGATCTATAACGTGCTCAAGGGAGAGATGAGCGTTGTTGGCCCACGCCCCAATGTCGTGTGGGAGGTTGAGGAGTATAAGGGGTGGCACAAGGAACGGCTGGAAGTTCTACCTGGAATCACGGGTTTGGCCCAGGTTCGTGGCCGCAGCGGCATCCCATTTAATACTATTATTTGGTATGACCTCAAGTACATCGAACGACAGAGCTTGGCGCTAGACATCAAGATCATCTGGTGGACGCTCACCGCGGTGCTCCAACGGAAAGGGGCACAGTAGGTGAATCAGTCAAATGAGCAATCTGTTCTCACAGACGGCAAGGAGATAAACCAACGAGCAACCAAACGCAGTTGGAAGACCCGACGCCAGCCTGTGGGAAAGACCATCAAGGAGATCATGGTGCGTACTTGGGTGCGCTCGATGATCAAGCTTTCGACGATTGCACCTATTTGCCTGCGCCTTGCTGAACTTCCGCTAGGTTCGTACAAGGGTCGAAGAGCCATATTGCGCTATCTGGGCAACCGCCCCTATGTTTCGACACTGGCGCAGATCAGTTGCACCGATTTACAGATGGGGCCACAGTGCTTCATTGACGACTATGTGACTATATATGCCCATCCCCAATCGAAGGGCGGCGTTCATTTGGCCGAAAATGTTCACATCTACCGCTGGACAGTCATTGAACTAGGCGAGGGCAGTGGTAGCTTGAGCATCGGTGAGAACACCTATATCCAAGCAGGATGTACGCTAAATCCGTATATCAGCAATATCAAGATTGGGGCCGATTGCATGATCGCAACACGCTGTAGCTTTATGCCCTATCAACATGGTTATGCTGACTCAAATCGTCCCATGCGCGAACAAGCCTTAACCAGCCGCGGTGACATTGTGATCGAAGACGATGTTTGGCTGGGTGCACATGTCACGGTCATGGATGGTGTTGTCATCGGCAAAGGCGCAATTGTAGGTGCGGGTGCGGTGGTAACAAAAGATGTGCCACCCTACACGCTGGCTGCCGGTGTGCCAGCGCGGGTGCTGCGCGAGCGACAGCAAGAGCCACCAGCTTCACTCTTGATGGAGCTATCGGCATACGGCCCAGACGCAGCCAACTGAGCGAATATCTTCACGAGGAGAATGTTTATGAGTGTACAATCGGCGCCCATACAAACAACGGGACAAGCCACAGACGAGATGCCGGTCTACCACACGCACATCAAGCCATCCACAGGTTGGTCGGCAGTACGCCTGCGCGAGTTGTGGAACCACCGCGAGCTTCTCTATTTCTTAACCTGGCGCGACTTCAAGGTGCGTTATAAGCAGACTATATTAGGCGTGTCGTGGGCAATTCTGCAACCCGTTCTAACGATGGTGGTCTTTACGATTCTATTCGGACGTCTAGCCAATATATCTTCCGACGGGCTACCCTATCCGATCTTTAACTTTACGGCGCTTGTACCCTGGACATTTTTTGCCTATGCCCTGAGCCATGCTTCGAATAGCTTGGTCAGCAGTGCCAACATTCTAACCAAGGTCTATTTTCCCCGCCTTGCCATGCCATTGGCATCCGTCCTCTCCGGCATGGTTGACATGGGGTTAGCCTTTACTGTACTGCTGGCGATGATGGTTTATTACGGGTTTATGCCCACGGTCAACATCATCTGGCTGCCGCTCTTTTTACTTTTGGCGTTTGTCGCCGCTGTCGGTGTGGCGCTCTGGCTTTCTGCCATGAATGTGCTTTTCCGTGATGTTCGCTATGTAATCCCATTTCTAACACAGATGTGGTTTTTCATCACGCCCATCGCTTATTCCAGCAGCATGCTAGATGAACCTTGGCGCAGCCTCTATGGCATCAATCCAATGGCGGGTGTGGTAGAAGGGTTCCGCTGGTCGCTACTTGGATCACCCGCATCCCCGGGTCTAATTCTTGTATCGTGCATCTCAGCGCCAATTTTGTTGGTCACAGGCGCTCTCTATTTTAGCCGCATGGAAAAAGTCTTTGCGGATGTGGTGTAACAGCAATGCAACTAAAATTAAACCTTAAATTAAATCTCTCTAACTTTGATGTGGGGTGCTTATGACCAGTCCTATTGCCATTCGGGCAGAAAATATCGGCAAGTATTACCACATCGGCAGCATAAAACGAGCTCGATATGGAACAGTGCGAGACTCACTGGTCAACGTGGTCAAAACGCCTTTGCGACGTGCGCGCAACCTCCTGCGCGGCCAGGCTTCTGCGGCCTCTGATCTCTCCGAGACGATCTGGGCGCTTGAAGATATCTCGTTTGAAGTCAAGCCCGGCGAGGTCGTGGGAATCATCGGACGTAATGGCGCAGGCAAAAGCACCTTACTCAAGATCCTGTCGCGCATTACCGAACCCAGCCCAGGTTTTGCCGATAGCTATGGGCGTGTTGGCTCCCTGCTTGAGGTGGGGCC
>JBBQIG010000436.1:0-5132 GCA_038324715.1 Anaerolineae bacterium
TCTACCTTTTTATCGCCATAACCTTCCAGCTCGCGCACCTTCTCCCAGGGCAAATGATAGATGTCAGCGAGATCGCGGATAAAGCCAGCTTCGACAAAAAGTTCAGCCTGTCGAATACCAAATCCTTCAATATCCATTGCCCCACGCCCCACAAAATGCTCCACACTACGCACCAGTTGGGCAGGGCACGCACTATTGACGCAATAGGTTGCGGCCTCACCTTCAGGGCGAACAAGGGGTTGACCACAATCTGGACAGAACTCGGGCATCTTCCAGGGCTGCTCACTCCCATCGCGCAATTCCACCAGGGGACGCAGAACCTTGGGGATGACCTCACCCGCGCGCTTAATTACTACTTCGTCGCCGATGCGGAAATCAAGGTCAACAATATAATCCTCATTGTGCAAAGTCGCTTTGCCCACCATGACGCCGCCAATCTGCACAGGCTCCAAAACCGCGTTTGGGGTAACAGCGCCCGTTCGCCCCACATTGATGACAATGTCGAGCAGTTTTGTCACAGCCTCACGCCCCGCATACTTATAAGCCAACGCCCAACGCGGGTCTTTGCCTGTAAAGCCTAATCGTGCCTGGGTCGCCAGCGAATCAACTTTAATCACCAGCCCATCGACCTCATACGGCAACTCATGGCGGCGCTCGCCAAACTCTGTGACATACTCTACCAACTCATCAAAGTCGGCATCCTCAAAACGGCGGTAATCTGGACAGACAGGCAAGCCTAACTTGCTCAGATAGGCCAACACCTCGCTATGCGCCGCGGGCATCGGTGCACCTTCCAAAATCAATGCCTGGTAGACCCACAGTTTCACGGGTCGTGTCGCCGTGATACTGCTATCTAACTGGCGCAAACTTCCGGCGGCAAAATTGCGTGGATTGGCAAAAGTGCGCGCAGATTGTTCATTTTGGCGCAGGTTAAAGGCTTCAAAGTCAGCCTTATCCACATAAGCTTCCCCGCGCACCACCAAACGCGTGGGCACTTCCGTCTTTGCGCTCTCTACAGCAGTACTGTTCTCACCGGCACCATTGCCCACCAGCCGCAATGGCAAAGAGCGCACAGTCCGCAGGTTGGGCGTGATATTCTCACCCACCTCGCCATTCCCACGCGTGGCACCTAAGGTAAACCGACCGTCTTCATAGTGAAGCACCACGGTCAGCCCATCGAATTTTGGCTCTGCCACATAAGCCAAACGATTTAAATCATCCTGCGGTAACAGCCGCTTGACGCGATCTCTCCATGCCAATAATGCCTCTATCTCAAAAGCATTTGCCAGACTTAGCATCAGGGCAGGGTGTCGGGTCTTGGCAAAACTGTCTGAGACAACACCCCCCACGCGCACCGTAGGGCTATCATCGCTTTGTAATTCTGGATGAGTGGCTTCGAGTTGTTGCAGTTCGCGAAAGAGCGCGTCAAATTCCAAATCACTTAGCACCGGATCATCTAGCAAATAATAGCGATGCTGATGATAACGCACGGATTCACGCAATTGATTTACACGCTCGACGAGCGCAGGGTCAGGTGGGGCTGAAACTATGTCCACCATCTCCTTTGCTTCTGCACCTGCCTCGTTACCCGCATCCATACCTACTGTGCCTCCACCTGATCGGTCATCACCCATCCCACTAAACCATCAGTGGCTCGGACTCGCACCCAACCATGTCCATCTGCCTCCACAGGATATGATGTATAGTTGCCACTAGGAGGTAGCACTTCCAACGCCACACCCGCACCATAGCTATCCATCACGACCGCACTCAGTGAGGCATCCGCGTGAACTGCCACACGCTGAACATTGCCCGTCACAATCTGCCCATCTTCAAAAGTAGGGGGATTAGCAATCGCAGTCGGCGACGGAACTGGCGTTGCAGTCGGGCGTGGTGCCTGTGGCTCGGCTGGGGCAGCCTCTACTGTAGCACTCGTCTCTTCAGTTGCGTCCACTTCTGGTGCCGCTTCAGCAGTAACCTCAGGCGCTACATCGACAGTCACTGTAATCTCATCTGTTACAGTCACCACATCGGTGATCGTTACTATATCAGTCACAATATCAGTCACGGTCACAGTGTCGGTTACTGTGTCAGTCACTGTCACTGAGTCCGTTTCCGACATTGCATCGGTCGCGCTTATCTCCGCAGTTCCAGTGACTTCTTCTGTGACTTCCCCTGTGGCGGTTAAGATTTCTCCGCCAGTGATCGCAGCAGTCTCAGTGACAACGGCGGGAAGGGGTGTAACCTCTGCCACTTCCGGCTCACCACTCGCAGTACCGGCAGTTGCAGGCAAAGCCATACCACCCACCAGCGGCGTCATGCGGACTTCTGCTTCCGCCATGCGCTGATTCCCTGTCCGTTCCATTCCCATCGCCACAGCGACTACGATGATAAAGACCACCAACACAGCCGCCATCCAACCCAGCCAAGGCTGTACGTCCTGATTTGGATCGCGCCGTCGTCCACTGCGATTGCCTCCTCGCGTCTGCTTCGTCATCACTCCTCCGCCTGCCCGTTGTGGTGTCGCATCACCTGAATCGTCATGCGTCGATGGTCTTGCTTAATAAGTACAAGAATTACAAGTTCAATAGATCTTTTCAACAGAAGTATCATCAACGATAAGACCAAATAAGGATAGAATCAAACCGAACGTTTATCTTTGAGCATTTTCAACATCTGCGCCATCGGGTATGTATTGACCACATCAGTCGCTTGCACCCAACCGCGCCGTGCAGTGCCAACGCCATATTTCATCACACTCATGCCATCACGCGCATGGGCATCGCTGTTGATAGCCAGCTTGCAGCCAATTTCTAACGCCCTGCGCGCATAAATATCATGAATATCCAACCGCGAAGGGTGCGCATTGATCTCCACCACAGTACCCGTCTCAAAAGCAACCTGCAACACCTGCTCCACATCTAAATCTGACGGGGGTCGTGACTCCACCATGCGCCCCGTAGCGTGACCCAAAATATCCACATGTGGATTGCGAATTGCCTTCAAACAGCGTTCAGTAATCACAGAGCGCTCCTGACGTAACCCGCTATGGATGCTTGCCACAACCACATCCAATTGCGCCAATACGTCATCTGGCAAGCCCAACGAGCCATTCGCCAATATCTCGACCTCAGTCCCGCGCAGCAGCCGAAACTCTTTCCCCTCTGCCTCAAATTGAGCATTGAGTTGGGCAATCTCCTCTGCCTGCGCAATCAACCGCTTGGCATCCAGTCCGCCAACCATTCCCAGCCCAACACTATGATCACAGACAGCCCAATAGCTATACCCGCGTTCTTGCGCCGCCGCAGCCATCTCTGCAATGGGCGCAGTACCATCACTCCAGGTGGAGTGACCATGCAGTTCGCCACGAATATCGCCAATTTCAATCAGCTTGGGCAATGTGTCAGCGCGCGCGGCGGCAATTTCGCCACGATTCTCGCGCATCTCTGGGGGAATCCATGCCAGCCCCAGAAATTCATAAAGTTCGCTCTCTTCATCAAAGAACTTTTGCTCGCCCTCTTTGGCCTCACCACTACCTGTCGCAGTTAAGCAATATTCATTCAGGCTCCACCCCTGGCGCAGAGCCAAATCGCGCACAGCAACACCGTGCTCCTTGCTCCCCGTGAAATACTGCAAGGCAGCCCCCCAATGCTTGCGTTCCACCACGCGCAAATCCACTTGCAGCCCAGTCCCCAAAATAATGCTGCTTTTGGTTTCGCCCTTGCCAGCAATGTCACTTACCTGCGGCAAAGTTGTAAAAGCGTCCATCACAGCCCCCGGTGTGGGACTAACCATCAAAAGGTCCACATCGCCTATTGATTCTTTCCAGCGCCGCAGACTTCCCCCTATTTCTAAACGGGTAATAGCATTCTCATCCAAACGTGCGCGTAGTTCCGCCACCAATGACTGAGCCATCGGCAGTGCCTCGCCCAATGGGGTGCGAGCATCGCCACGTTTGGCTGCCAGCTCAATCCCACGCAGGATCTTCTCCTCGCTCTTGGCTCCAAAGCCCTTGAGCGTGCGGATCTTTCCGGCTTCGGCAGCAGCCTTCAAATCGGCGACACTGGCAATATCCAATTCTTCCCAAAGACGCTTGGCAGTCTTGGGGCCAACGTCGGGTACTTGAAGCATCTCCACGACACCAGGCGGCACCTTTGCTTTGAGCTCTTCAAACTCTTTAACGACTCCCTCGCGCAAGAGTTCAGCAATCGCACCCGCAATACCTTTACCCACACCCGGAATATCATCAAGCTTATCTTCTGCATAGATCGTGTTGATCTCTTGCCCCAATGTGCGAATTGTTTCCGCCGCATTTTGAAAGGCAATTACACGAAAGCGATTGGCATTGAGAATTTGCAGAATATCGCCAACCAAAGAGAGTTCCGCAGCCACATCGTGGTTGGCAAGTCGCTTGCGTTGAACATTCACTTCTGCGTCTGAACCGGAGTCTAGTTCTGCCACTGCGTTCTCACTTTCCATCTTGCGCCCAAAAGGGTACAGAGGGCGATTCTATTTAGAACAAGTGGGGAGTGGGTCACAAACATTCTGCTCTCCGCTCCAATTATAGCATGGGCATTGGGCAACACAAAGCATCCACTAGATTACGCACAGATGTTCATTGTCCTGCAATTGCCTATGCGATTGAACATGTAGTTATATAGAAGCAAGCGCGACAAGAACCTATGGAGGAATTTATAGATACCTGTCTATTTTCACTTTTTCTCCGATGCAGATATTGCATACAACTTAAACTTGAAGATGAACTCTCCAGGCAAGAGCATATGCGCAGGCAGCACACCCGGACCGCAACTACCGTTCCCCAAGCCACCCTGGCGCACATCTAAATTCAAAATTACCTCGCGCCGCCACTTTAGGTTATGCGTATGCGTTGCCTCGGTTAAATCCTGTGCCGTATAGTGGTGCGCGCTGAAATCTAGCGTCTCGTCTGCCACGACCAGCAACCCTGCTCCCTCTTCATCCGTGAGTCGCAGCCACTTAGTCTCCGTGTGGTTGCCGTGCTCTTGCGGCTTTTGATAGGGAACATATTGCTCCGTAACAGTGCTCTCATAGACCCCCATGGCGGCACTCTCTTTGCGGTCATCATAGCTATCGTGAGGCCCCCGACCATACCA
>JBBQIG010000437.1:0-5130 GCA_038324715.1 Anaerolineae bacterium
ACATGACTGTGGTGAGTACCACCACAACGACCACAGTAGGTACCGACATTGGCAAGGCCAAACGCAGCCAGATCGTCCACGCGCCTGCGCCATCCAACGCTGCAGCCTCGAAAGTTTCCAAAGGGATGCGCAGGATCGCCCAATAAAAGAGCAGGACAAACAAGGGGCTACTTCCGGCAAAAGCGGGCACCACCAGCGCCCAGATTGTGTCGAACATGCCAAGCCATTGCAAGATCTGAAAGCGGAACAACCAGACAGACGCAGCCGGAATCATGAGCAAGCCAATGCTAGCCAAGACCAGCAACCGCCGTTGCCGTGTGGGCAGTTGTGTCATGGCAAAACCTGCTTGCGACGCCGTGACCAAAGTCACCGGCACGGCAATCATAAGCACCAATAGTGAGTTCATGGTGTAACGCATCATCGGCAGGAGTTGGAAGATACGCCGATAGTTGTCCCAAGCAGGTGCCACCGCCCACCACTCGATCGTGACGGCAGGCGGCAATCCTGGCGTGCGCAGCGAAGCCACCCACGCCCAATAGAGAGGAAGCACGCAAACCAACGTTGCTGCTATAGCAAGTGTGTGACGCCCAATATGCCGAATGCGTTGGGGCCAGCCGCGCCAACTTTGTTGTGCAAAATTGGCACGCGCTTGCGCTTTTTCTCGTTGCCTTACCCTGTACGCCGCCGCCTTGATCGTAGTGCGCATGGCTTTACCTCTGCTTTGTCCTCCATCTCAAGTGGTTGTTCCGCGAGCTCCTGTGACAATGTCCTGCCTGCCCTGGAAGGCTCATACTGCGCCAAAAGTCACCCGATCCCTCTGCTCTTCTGCCGCAGAATCACCAGACCTCCCGAGGCACAGAATCAAGGGTTCAAAAATCATCGAACACCCGTGACTTGCCCACAATCTGCAAGGTTGCCAGCACAAACACGGCCATCACCAGATAGATCAGCAGCAAAAGGGCAGCCGCAAGACCGAAATCAAAAAAGTCAAAGGCAATTTCATAGATGAGAAGCGGTGCAAAGGTGGTTGCATAATCAGGCCCACCATAAGTGAGGACAAACGAGGGTGTAAAGGTGTTTTGTAGACTCATTAATAGATCGCGAAAGGTCAACAGCAGTAGCCATGGCAGCAGCAATGGTAAGGTAACATGCTGAAAGCGCGACCTCCATCCTGCCCCGTCCAACATAGCCGCCTCGTGCAACGCGCGTGGCACAGTCTGGAGGCCCGCCAGAAGTACCACTAGCCCTTCGCCAATCTGGAAAGAGAGCATGATCACGATTGAGAACCGTGCACTCATCGGTTCGACCAGCCATTGGGGTGCGGGCAGCCCCAACCATGCCAACGCTAGGTTGAGTGGCCCATAGTAGGGATTGAAGATCCAGAGCCATACCAATGCATAAGCAACCTCGGGCACAATCGTAGGCAAATAGACCGCAGCGCGGTAAAAGCCAAACAGTTGGCCCCGATGTTGAAGTAATAAGGCCAACACCAACGCCCCCACCAAGCGTGCTGGAACTGCTAGCACCACAAAGATAAGCGTGTTGCGTAACGCAATTCGCACGTAGGGCGATTCCACCAGCCGTCGAAAATTTTCCAAACCCACCCAGCGGGGAACGCCAATTGAGTTGTAGTCGGCAAAGGCAATCGCCGCAGTGGCAAGCGCAGGTAGCACCACCAGCACAGTCATGCCGATCAGATAGGGTAACAGGAATACAAAAAGTTGTCGCCGGTATACAACCAACTTCTACTCCTTTCCTGTGAGTACAGCGCTATGTTTTACTCGTTGGATTCGGTGGGAGTCGGCGCGTTGGGAAGTGTAGGAGTATCAGGGATATTGGGCCGGACTCTAGGATTGATCTCATAAACAGGCGTGCCCGTTTGATATGGCGGCAGAGTGGGAAGACTTTGTAGTTCCTGACTTTGGCTCGGTGCAACAGGTGGACTCTGCATAGGCTGAGTTGTCTCTACACCAGGGGTGACAGTGCTGGGGCTGGGTGTTTGACTATCCACATCAATGCAGCCCTTGAGCAAGATCAATAGGCTAGTCCAGATCAAGCCATATCCAATCCGGTGCCCAATACGCAAGATCGACATGATAACCTCTTTCATGCTCCACTTTTCATGCTCCACTGGAAGCATTTTTCAACCAGTGTTTGCCAGATGATGTGCCAGTTGTCTTGTCTGACGGAGCATCAAATACCGTCCATAGGTGGACAGGCGCAGACTCAGGGAGTATCTATCAAAAGTAGCTTAAGCACACCAAGAAATGGGTTAGAAGTCGATTGCAACAACGGGAGCAGCAAGGGATCCACATCTGCTTGTTAGCTCGGCGCAGAAAATTGACCGGAAGGGAGCGGAACCTAGTCATCACTGCGATGGCTACCCTTACATGACAATACGTTCACAAAGCTAAATGAACGGTTGTAGTGTGTAGCAAAGCAACGCTCGACCCTCACGCCAATATGGTAACCAGTAGCGATAACATTAAAGGGGCAACGCAAATTAAGTGCGCACAACTTGCCTGTGTGCTAATGGCCCACATTGTACGTCTTTTATTTGTGTTCACTATAAAATTAAGGGACAACGGTGTGGATACAACGACATAAGTATAGTGGATGGTACAGTGTTTGTCAATGACAAAAAATTTGACGAATCTGACAGATTTGACACAAAAAGTAGTCATTGACACAATCGTCAGCATTTGTAATAATTAATATGCACCGCATTTGTAATATAGCTATCAATTCGTTTACTCCCGAGGCGAATTTCTCGATCGTTCCCCTCGCCAGCTTTTCAGTAAATTCTCAATGTTTCTTGGACGTTCTGGGTAGTATTGCCAGCAGACATATTGGCTTTGGTCGGCGCTGTAATCTTCGGCGTTCAGGCCAAATTACAGATACACAGCAGCAGAAAATACACCTTGACACTTGTTAACCTCGGCGTGACGGCCTTCCTAACCTACTTTGTCAGCCGTCCACTGCAAGTACTGGAGGAGATCTATTCGTCCTTACCTGGCTGGACAGTGTCTATAACATCTACTGGAATCACCAAGAAGAAATGGATCGCCAACGAGAAACACAAAGCAACTACAGCAGCTAGGACTGATGAGTATACATCTGAAACACTAACAATTAGTATCGTTTAACTGGTTGTGGTTATCCGTTGTGGTTATAAGGAGTAAATCCCCCATGGCTTTTCATGAAATACTTCGCCAGCAGTTCTTGCAGAAAGCGGCAGATATTCCAGCAGCCAACGTTTTGGAGCAGATAATGGCTCCGGTGTCTCAATACGCAGTACGCATGGAACCAGCCCATGTATTACTAGGCACCGCCTATTGGCGCTTGGTGGGTATCCATCACCTGACGCCCGAAGAGAACCGTGGCGGTCACCAAATCTATGTAGATGTGGTGGATGAAAACGGCCAACGTATTCCTGTGGGTCAGGCTCAAGTGCGTTGGGGCTGGGAGGGGCAGCAGCCCAATGAAGTGGCCCCACCTCGAGCGCTCGACAAACCGCTTGGTGAGCCAGCCACCAATATCGATCTCTACGCTAACCAGCACGTATGGGTAGAGGTTGACGGCGCAGGTTTCCCTAGTGACCGAGTGAGCAACCTCGGGACAGGTCATGCCGATGAACCAGGCCCCAATGGGGAATTGTGGAATTCCTGGGGTCATCATTCCTTCTATATCGTCTTTCAACGCCACACGTCCAGACAGCCTGCTCCTAATCCAATTGTTGAAACACCAGAACCAGCACCCCCACCAATAGTCGAGCCTGCGGAACCAAAGTTAGAGGTGATTATATTTGGTCCGGTCAGCCATCAGGATATCATCAATGCCTTTGCCCAGTCCGCAGGTCAGTTAGGGCTGGCTGAACCTTGGGCGTTACTTACGCGGGCAGGGATGGATGTAAAAAGACTGGCAGCCAATCGTTGGGCTGCCTACACGGGTGCGCCCCTGCATGAACTACCCAACCTGGCTGTGGCAGAGAAAAACCTGCTGATGCGCCAGTTGGCCCATGTCCTCGTCACCATGCCCGTGCCACCTACCAGCAGTCCGGTAGACCCTCCGCCAGTGCCCGCACCAGTTACACCACCGGATGGAGAGCCAGCCCCCACCCCGCCCGCCCCACTTCGTGGTAACCGGCTGGGCTTCTACCTTCATCTTTCCACAGACCAGGATGGGTTGTGGGAGGCCATTCGCCAGGTGCAGCCACCCGTAATTTTGGTTCATGCCGACACACTAAACCGCATGTTGCTGCGCGAAATACGCGCCTTCCGTGCGCCGAATGCTTTGGTAATTGGTAGGCTCTATAAGGACAACCATACTCAGCGCACGATGCTCACCAGCAACGACCCGGCGGGGCAGGGTCGGGCCATGGCCGATGAGATTTTAGCCCTGGACTTTGGTCTGGCAACCGAGCGCGGCACGAATGGGCGACTGCTCATTGATGCGTGGATGAGCCTCAACGAAGCTGTGCCTGGGCCGGCTTCGCACCAATTTGCCGAACAGCCTGGCGAGACCACGGCGATGCTGCATGCCTATGATCTCTTCCAGGTTGCCTTCCGCAATCGCCTGCAAGAAGCGGGTGTTGAAGCAGTCGCCTTCAACTTTGGCGCGGGCAATTTTACCCGCCCGGAACATTATTTGGAGCATTTCCCGCATACACTTGCGAGTTACACCTATCTTGGCTTTCATGAATATGGCTGGCCCACACTCCATCCTGCTGCTGACAGCGCCACCAGCGCTGGCCTCTACCGTGCCTGTATGGCAGAGATCCGCACCCGCTTTGGTCCTCACCACCGCATCATCATCACCGAAGCGGGCTTGGCGCGCATGTATCAAGACGGCAGTGTGGGCGACGTGGGCTGGCTCAATGATGTGCAGCCCCTGAGTCAAGATCAATATTGGCACTCTTTAGAATGGTACAACCAGCATCTTTTGGCAGATGACTATGCAGTGGGGGCTTGTCTCTATGAAGTAGGACATCATGGTGATTGGACTACATTCCGCCATCTAGGCACAGACAACGCAGGACAACCTTTGCGTCTGATGGAGCGCGTGGCAGCCCTCAATAGTGGTGATCGTGGACGTCGCAGTGCAGGCCGCAATAGAGAGCGCAGTAGAGAT
>JBBQIG010000438.1:0-5117 GCA_038324715.1 Anaerolineae bacterium
CCATTTCCGTCTTCGCCGTGCCCATGGACACCACCACGCCCCCCGCGAATACATTAGGCGTTGACGCATCGGGCTTTAACATCGGTGAAGAGATACGGCTTGCAGGGTTTGAGCTAACGCCGGGGCCGTGGACGCAAGGGCAGGAAGTTCATCTATCGACCTACTGGCAAACCATTGAGCCGCCCAGCACCGATTATAGGATCTTCGTCCAAATTGTGGATGCCGAAGGGCAACTCGTCCTGAGCGCGGATCATTTCCCTTTCGAGGTAGATCCTAGTAGCCAGATCAGCAATATCGAACTAAATTCTGCGTATCTTGAAGGAATAGACGGGCAACTGCCTGCGAACTATCCCAACGCAGGCATGATTCCCACACAACTCTGGCGGCCTGAAACAACTCTCAAAGAGACTCATCCCTTTGCCGCGGACTTGCCACCTGGAATATATGAAGTGCGTGTAGGTCTCTATGACGCTACTACGGGTGAACGGCCTGATGTAGATGATGCGGCCCCTGGTGGAGTCGAAAACTACGTTGCGTTGACTTCTATCGAAGTAGAGTGAGCCTGTTCCTATTCCAATTTGCAATCCAGTGGCGGCCTTGGTGCCAGTCTTCTCATTCTGGATACACTTCTACCGTTAAAACGCATCTGAAACACACATACTTATGATCGTTTCGTCCTCTAATTTAGCTTCTCAACCAGCCACGCACATAGACCCGCGCAAGCTGATTGGCATTGGCCTGCTGCTTCTGTCCGCGAATCTATTGACGCTCTTGCAGGGATGGGGCGATGTCGTGGGGCTGCTTGCGATGGGCGTTCTGTTGCCCGGTCTACTTGCCAGCGCATGGCTCCTGCACCGCGCTCTGCCCCCCCGACTAGAGTTCGTTGCCTATAGTCTGGGGCTGGGCTTCTTGATCTATATACTGGTGCTCTTGGGAATTGTCAGCCTGCCAGGGCCAATACATCGATGGCAGATACAAGGGGCATTCAGTGCGCTCTGTGTGCTGCTAGCCATTGGCTGGTGGCATGCGAATCGCCAGCCCGTAGCTCTCTTCGTTACGATGCCGCCAGCCCCCCCACTGAATCGCTGGGCATTAGCAGGGTTGGTGAGCGTGTTGCTGGTGGCTGGACTGCTACGGCTGCCTAACTTGGGCTATTCCGATTATCATGGCGACGAGGCACGTGCCTTGTTGCGCGCAGCAGAAGCAATCCAAGGTTATGCCAGCGCCTTGTTGATTCACAAGAAAGGGCCAGCCGAGATTCTTTTCCCCTTGGGCATTTATGCCGTCCAAGGGACAATCACCGAAGCAGAGGCGCGCATCCCCTTTACCTTGGCAGGAATGGTGGGCATCTTTGCCATCTACCTGTTGGGCTGGCGCATGTTTGGCGCAGTGGCAGGAACAGCCGCCGCCATGTTGCTGGCTGTGGATGGCTATTTCATTGGCTTTGCGCGCATTGTGCAATATCAAAGCATCGTCTTTTGCATGAGCACGGTGGTGCTGTTGGCGCTCTACAAACAAGCGCGCGCCGACCGTCCCCTGCCCGCCTATTTGCTTGTTGCAGGGCTTTGCTTTGTGGGTGGCATCTATTCCCATTACGAAGCGTTGTGGGTGCTGATCCCAGGGCTTTATCTGCTTGCCCTCTATGTGCAGCGCACCCGTGATTTCAAAGGATTGCTGCGTGCATTGATTCTTCCCACGCTGATTACGCTGGGATTGCTCTTGATCTTCTTTGTCCCCTTCCTGCTGGATGCGCGCTGGAATCAGACGGCAAGCGACATCTTTGGCAATCGCATCGGCAACAGGTTTCCCTATAACAACCTGCGTGACTTCTTTGAACGCACCGCTGTCTATGATTCTGTCTATTACATCATCTTTATGATGGTTATGGCATTGGTAGCAAAAGCCATCGTGCTGCACCAAGCCTGGTCGCAATGGGTGGCGTGGGGTATTACGGCTTTGACCGCAGCCGGGTTAGCGTTGACCTTCTTTGTGCGCCCCGACTGGCTGATCATTGCCGGAACCGATCAGACCTGGCTCTTCTTTGCGTTAAGCATTGCTGTTCTGATTTTGGCTCCCCGCATCCGTCCTGAAGATCGCACAATCTGGCTCTGGTTTGGTATACCGATGGTGCTTTCGATCTTTTTTGTCGCCAAGCCAAATAGCCACGTCTATGGCTTCTTTATGGGGTGGGCACTGATTGTTGGTTCGGCGCTGGAAGTAGGTTGGCAGGCACTGCGCAAGCGCGTGGGCATATCCACGGCGCGCTGGATAGCGTTGCCAGTGGCAGGAATTTTCCTCTTCATCTTTGCCAATTACGCCTTTCACTTATTCACCTATACCCGCGTAGAAATATTGCGCACATGGACAACCAATCGCCCCTGGGGCTACTGGGCACCCTTTGAGTCGCCTACACGCGGCGCACTTTTTGGCTTTCCCAATAAGAATGGCTGGAAGGTGATTGGTGCGCTCTATGCCGATGGCACATTGAATGCGCCCTTTGATTCCAACGAGACCAGTCGCGTCGGTGAGTGGTATAGTCACGGCCCCTATTTCTGTCCACCCGATGCCCAATATTACATGGTGCCGACAGTAGAGAGACCAGTCCAAATCGAGGAAGTGCAGGAGCAGGTGGACGAACTGATGGCCAACGGGTTTCTGCCCTGGGGTGTGGTGACTGTTCAGGGAGATGAACGGCTACGCATCTTTAGCAAGCAGCCTCAGGAGCAATCCCAAGATCGAGTAGAGGGGCAAACGCAGCACGTACGCATCTTTGAGGCAAGTGACTATCAGCACCACTTTGACGCCAATCTATCATCGCCCTTTTTTCTCAAAAATGGCCCAGCCACTATTGCCCAACCGCAAAGCGCTGTGAATTATCGTCTGAATGAACATCTGTGGCTCAAGGGATATTCGCTCCCTCAACAACAAGTCGCCCCAGGTGAACAGATGAAATTGCAACTCTTCTGGGAAACCGATCAAGCGCTGGATAGTGAAGACAAAACATTTATCCAATTGATCGACCTCAATACATTGCAAAAAGCAGCGCAACGTGATGGCGAACCGGGTTGTTCGGTCTATTCGATGGATGAATGGCGCGCAGGTGAACTTAATCTAGACCCCTATACGCTGACCATTGCCCCAGATGCAGCCCCTGGGATTTACACGCTCTTGGTGGGTGCATATGATGCTGAAAGCCATGAGCGATACCATGTCTTTGCGCCAGATGGCGCGGATTTGGGTGACGCCATTCCTCTCACTACGATAGAAGTGGTTGCGCGATGAGTGTTGCCCTGCCCACAGAGCGGACAGCCGCGCCCGTGGCTAACTCCATGCGGCGTGCGTTGACTGTGCTGGTCGCCTTGGTAGCGGCGACATTGGCGGTGGGGCTTTTTGCCATGACCGTCTTTAACCGCGCCCACAATGAGCAGATGTATGTAGCCGCGGCCTATCTGCTGACACAAGGGCAGCAACTCTATAGCGACTTTGCCTTTTTGCAGACTCCCTATAGCGTTCTCACCTATGCACTGGTCTATGTGTTGACGGGTGGTGGCTATTTTCTGCTCAAGGCGAAGTTAATCAACTGGCTATGGATGCTCATCGGCGCTTGGCTGATCTTTGGGCGCACACGCAGAGTTACCCAAGACCTGCTGCTGGCATTGCTGATCTTGGTGCTTTATTTTGCCAATTACTATCTCTTGCGCGCCACCATTGAAGCCTCCAACTATGCCATGCCACTGGCGCTGTCACTGGGAGCCTATCTGCTTTGGCTGCGCGGAGTTGAGGGGCGCATGAATTATTCCTTGGCGGCGTTGCTGGCAGGGGTGGCATTGGGGGGCGCGGTGGGAGCCAAGCTCTACTATGCGTCGCTAGTCTTGCCCTTTAGTCTGGCAGCCTTGCTCTACCCGCGCCAACTACCCCTCAACAAGCGAGTCATGCAGGGGCTTCTACCCCTCACGCTGGGCGGGTTGATTGCGCTGTTGCCTGTTGGCTACTACGCTCTGCGCGATTGGGACAGCTTCGTCTTTAACAACTTAGGCTATCATACGCTCAATGCTCAATGGCAGCTGCAAAGTGGCTTCACCGACCTCACTTGGGCCTATAAGTGGGATACAGCTCGCGACCTGGTGGGCAATCCCAACTTTCTAATTCTAG
Organism: Anaerolineae bacterium; assembly: GCA_038324715.1. Lineage (GTDB taxonomy): Bacteria > Chloroflexota > Anaerolineae > Caldilineales > Caldilineaceae > QEUY01. The sequence continues at coordinate 4,153 of JBBQIG010000438.1, forward strand.
AGTTATGGCTGGCGGTTGCCTTGCTTTTAGGCTGGCGAGAGAAGCAGCGCACCTTGCCCTCACCGGGAACCTTTTTGGCTGGCACAACAGCCCTGGTAGCGGTTGTCACAGCCTTTAGCCCTGCCCCTCTTTTCCCCCAATATTTTGCCATGCCTGTTCCCTTCTTGCTTTTGTGGATGGCGGAACTCTATGGTGGATTAACAGAGCAGGCGCGCTGGGTACTGGTGCGCTTGGCAGCAGTTTGCGCGCTGGTGGGGATTCTCTTTGTGCTGCCCCGTCATACCCAGGCACTCACCCGTCTATTCGGTGGCGAAGATGCGTGGTCGGGGGTGGTTGCGGTGCGCGAATCCGAGCAGATCCGCGTTGCAATGGAGATACAAAAGATTCACAATGTGCTGCATGAGGTAAAAAGCAATGGAGTGATAGTGGATTACCGTGGTGGCCCCCGTCCCGAAAGTGAAATCCTTCCAGAAGCAATGCGACTTGCCACACTCTCACCTGTGTTAGCGCTGGAAGCCGGGATTCCCTTCTATCCTGAATTGGCGACTGGCTCATTCCTGCTGCGCGTGGGCGACCTACTCGCGTCCGAAGAACGAGCGCGCTACGTTGCGACCTCGCCCTCCACGCTGGCTGCGCTCCTGGATGCCACGCCCCCCGCAGCCATCCTGATCGGCGACGAGGGCGACGAAGAAATCCCCTTGCGCCAATATGCCGAAGAACATGGCTATAGACTTGCCGACATCACACTCACCAACGGCGAACTCTGGCTTCGCACTGTGGGAGAGTGATATACTGGACGGCCTATCAATGCTAGGCAATCTATGCTAAGGCCAATCCAACGAACTAGCTATACGGATTAAGCGAAAGATAGTGGTGAAATAAGAACGAACCACTTGCCGAGACCTCTGAGCCGCTGGAATCGCTGCTCCAAACGTTGCATTTCCTTTTGGGTAAGCTTGGCGCCA